>WBUH01000001.1:0-300000 GCA_008933805.1 Bacteroidota bacterium | reverse complement strand
TTTACCACCCGCAGCTTCTACCTTACCCAATGGAACGCTCAAGTTAGCACCACCGTTAAGATAAAGTAATACCCCGCCGTTTGCAGGTGAATAGTTTGATCCGGTGATAATAGCACCCGATACATTGGTACCATCAGACGGGAAAAAGCCCATTTGTGCGCCCATAAATTCGTTAGCAGTAATGTTAACTCCCAATACAGTTGAATAAAATTTAACGGCCCTGTCAAAATCTAGCGCAGGAATTTCGAACCAGTTTACAAAATTTTCCATAGTTGTTTTGATGTTTATAGTGATGCGAAATTAGTACGCCTGATAACTGCCGTATTGTAAAAATCGGACGTTCTTAAAAGGGTATAAATGTTTTATTGTCTTGCGCAAAGCTGCCCGGAGTAGTTCCTGTATATTCTCTGAAATCTTTAATAAAATGCGCTTGGTCGTAATAACCGCACTGCTGGGCAAAAGCCCCCAAGTTTGCAGGGATTTCATTGCCAAGTATCCCCAATACTTTATTAAACCGTGCAATCTTTATAAACTCTTTGGGTGAAACACCCACGTTGGCCTTAAAATTTCGGTTAAACTGTCGCTCACTCAGGTTTGCATTATCGGCCCAATATTGCACCGATTTTTCACTCGCACTTGTCAGTATATTTCCTGCAATTTTACCTATTTGTGTATTGATGTGCTTGTGGCGGTACTTGCTCAGTAAAAATTGCTGTAATACCTCAACAGCGGCATCCACCGTAAGGGTGCTTATCCGTTCGGTAATTATGCGGGCATCTTCGCCCCAAATATCATCCACAGCAACCTCAGTGCCGCTAAACAAGTCGATAGGTATATTGGTAAAAGCTGCTAATCCAAACGGGGTGAACCGTAATGCCAGAATTTGCGATTGCGGTGAAGGCAAAAAATACAAGGCTTTGGTAATTTGACCTACAATAAATGCCTTCGACTGGGTAAAAATGCCCTCTTCGGTAACTTTTGAAAACGGGGTTTTAAGGTGAAAAATCAACTCAATACAGCCATCAGGAAAAACACGCTCTACCCCAAGCTCTCCCGTACCAATTTCAAGCGTCCAAAAAAACTTTATAAACGGTTGCAAAGCAGGTATCGGTGTAATTTCCCTGTAACTCATGGTAAATATTAATACCCTCTTTTAACAATACCCCAACCTACGCGGACACCGCTGTATTGGTCTACCGGAGCGTTTTGCAATATTTCTTCAATTTGGGCATCCGTTTCCGCCGAAATTTCAACTTCTATGGCAGCGCAGTTATCATCCACTTGTTCAGGGCGCGATGCACCTATAATAAGCGAAGTAACAGGCTTTTTGCTGAGCGCCCACGCCAAGGCCAATGCAGGCATGGTGCAATCAAGGCTTTGCGCTACTTTTTTAAGCTGCTCTTGCATATCAAAAAACTCATCCGTCATGCGTTTGCGGGGGAAAAACGCTCCGATATTCTCGTCTGCCATCCGTGAATCATCGGGCACGGTATCAGGAGTGTATTTACCCGTCAATAAGCCTTGTGCCAACGGTGAGTAACATACCAAACCCAAGCCTTCTTTGTGGCAAACATCCATCACATCTACTTCAAGACTACGGTTCAGCATATTGTAAATAGGTTGGTTACTGATGGGCTTGCGCCAACCGTTGCGTTCGCATATTCTAAGCGCATTAAGAATTTGCACTGCCGTCCACTGGCTTACCCCCCAATGCAAAATATACCCGCGCTCCACAAGGTTGTGCATGACATAGCAGGTTTCCTCCAGCGGAGTATCAATATCGTATCGGTGGCATTGGTACAAGTCGATATAATCGGTACGCAGGCGTTGCAGGCTGTCTTCGCAAGCATTGCGAATGTGCCGCATCGAAAGTCCCTGAGCCATCCAATGATTGCTCATCGGCCCGAACACTTTGGTAGCTACCACAATTTCCTGACGGTTTTTGCCCGCCATCCAATCGCCCAGCACCTTTTCGCTCTCGCCTTTGTAGTACATATCGGCCGTATCAAAAAAGTTGATACCGTTGTCCAACGCGCGGTTCAGTATGCCGTACATGGTGTCTTTATCGCCGCCCACTTTAAAGTTAAGCCACATTCCCATGCCTATTTCAGAGATATAAATGCCTGTATTGCCCAGCTGCCTGTATTTCATAGTTATTTCAATCGATTAATGCCTTTTCCTGCAAGTTAGCATTTCTATGTAAAACAAAAAGCAACCTTTGCGGGCTGCTTTTGTTAGTATTAGGTTAAGTCGGTTATTGCTTCGTAAAAGTGGTTTCCTCGCTAAGGCAGTCATCCATGCCCAATGAGGTTTCAATTTGTTTACGGAGGGTTTCTGTTGATTTAACGGCATCTACCCCGCCATCCAACAAACTTACGTCGTGGGTAACCAGTTTTTTTCCGTCAACCTCATAGTGGTACAAATAGTATTTATCCTCTGCGGTGGGCTTGGCATATAAAAACTTTTGCCCTTTTATGGTAGTTATCCATCCAGTAAACTCATCCCCTTCAACGGCATACATTTCGCCCTTTTCTTCTACCACCAGTTTATAGCTGAAATCATCAATTTTGGTAATGGTTACCTTTTTAAATTCATGCTCGGCTTTATCCGTTACCCAAGTTCCGATAAGTGCCTTATCTATTTTCTCAGTACCGGGAGTTCCCGCAGAGTGGTCTAAACCGATAGGGCAACCGTAAAACAACAACACGGCAGGCAACATTGCCAAAAGTATTATAAGCTTTTTCATAATGATTAATACCCAAAGATAGTATTTGGTAAACGCATAAATATCATTAGTGCATATAAACTCAACTCGCTGATAAGTTTTATTTTTGCAGCATGGGCAACAGCATCAACGCAAAGCAGGTACTACGCAAAACCTTTTGGTGGACAAAAAACATTACCATCCTGCTTTTTCAAATAGCATTACTTTCAGCCACGCTGTACCGCGTTGTGCCCGTGCCACTAACCCCGCTGATGGTGATTAGGTTTGAAGGCATTAAACACCAATGGGTGCCTTACGAAAAAATAAATAAAAACGTTGTGGTGGCTGCCATGACTGCCGAAGACCCTAATTTTAATACCCACTGGGGGTTTGAACTGAAAGCGATTAAAGACGCCTACGAAAACAACACTGACGACGACGGCAAGCCCATGCGCGGCGGCAGCACCATTAGCCAGCAAACGGCAAAAAACGTATTTCTTTTCCCCGGTAAGGGCATTACCCGCTATGTGCGCAAGGGGCTTGAAATACCTTTTACGTTTTTGATTGAGGCAATGTGGACGAAACGCCGCATTATGGAAATTTATCTGAACAGTATTGAAATGGGTACGGGGGTATACGGCATTGAGGCGGCAGGAAATTATTATTTCCGCAAAAGTGCAGCAACACTATCGGCGAAGGAAGCTGCGGCTATTGTGGTATGTTTTCCCAACCCGCGCGAACGCAACCCTGCCGTGCTGAAACCCAAACTGCAACGCAAACGCGACCGCACCGTGCGCTGGATGGCAGGCTACCAACTGCCCGATAATTTGAAATGATTTTTTCTATCAGGTCTCGACAGGTATAAAACCTGTCGCTATTTAGAGTGAGTCCGTCATGTAGAACTTGTTTCAACATCGTAGTGCCAATTCACGATGAATACAGATTGAGATCCCGAACCAAGTTCGGGATGACAACCTCCGCACCCTTCGGCAAGCTCAGGATTACCCACCGATTTTGTAATTAAACTGCAACACCACTAATCGCGGTGGGCGAAGGTCGGCGGGGCGGGTCATGTACACCCTGTTCAGCAAATTATTTACAATTATGCTGGCTTTTAACGCCGAGGTGATAGAGTAGGCGGTACGCACATCAATAATGTAATCTCCCTTTTCACCCAACTTGCGCCCATCGTTAATACCTGGGACAAAAATGGCAAAAAACGGTTCGGTAAAAATGCGGTCAACGTTTTCCATGTAGCTGTTGTAGCGAACGCTGGCACCCCACATAAAGCGTTTCCACTCCAGTTGGGCATCCAGTTTGGCAAGGTGGCGAAAACGGTATTTTAGCGTTTTGCCCGTTACATCGCTGCTGGTAGAGTCGTATTTAAGCGGTGCACCGTTAAAATCAGTAGCATAAATGGCAGCGGGGCTCAGGTTAGTGGGGTTCACGTACGTGTAGCCACCAAACAAAGTAAGCTTGCTGTTGCCCACCTTGCCTTCGCCACCAAAACTGACATCGGCACCGTTTACTCGGGTTTTACCAATATTCACCGATTTAAAGCCCAAACCAAAAAACGGAGAAGTAAAGGGGCTGCCCCAAGTGGCAAACGTAAACTCCATCATATTGTCGTACTCCATCCAATAGCCGGCTACATCTACAAACCCTGTAAACTTGCCTATTTTAAAGCCCTGTTTGACGGCTATTTCGGCGTTCCACCCTGTTTCCGACTTTAGCTGTGGATTGGGGTAAATTTGCAGCGGCCCTGCCGAAGTTTTTACATAACTCTCAACAATGCTGGGAAAGCGGTAGCCTTGACCGTAGGAAGCGCGCAAGAACGTAGCTTTGGTAGCCTCAACGTTGATACCCGCACGGTACACAGGTTTGGCTTCGGTATAATTATCCAGCCTGAAACTTTCGTAGCGGGCACCCGCATTGGCCGTAATACGTTTCCATTTTTTCTCTACCTGTACAAAGGGGGCATAGTTGGTTACATAGTGAAACCCCTGAAAAACGGGCGATTGGGTAACCGTGTAATTGAAAACTGCCCCACCTACCACGCTAAGTTCAACAGACTTAAAGGTGTGTTGGGCTTGATATTCAGTATAGTAATAATCCGAATTGTTGGATTGGTCGTTTTTCGGGTCGCCGTTATCCACGCGATTATCTAAGTAAAAATACCGCCCGCGGATGCTGTGACGCGTTTCTCCGGTATAAAGTACGGCATACGGGTCTAAATTCAGTCGTGTTCCATTGGTATTGCTGTAGCCTGAATCTAATTGGGTGTAGCCTTTGTCAAAACTCTCCCACAATAAAAATGTACCCACAGTACCTAACTGAAAATTACCGTTCAGTCCGTAGTAAAAGTTTTTAATCTTCTTAGGCGTGTAGCGGGTATTGAACGTAAAGCGACCGCGCTTTTCATGGTCGGCCATGCGGTAGCCATCGTCGTTTAAATAATTTATGCCCAATGTAGCATCAAACCTGCCCCAACGTTGGGCGTGCACCACATTGGCACCACTACGTTGCAAAATACGGTCGCCCTGCCAGCGCAATCCTTCTTTGCCATCGTGCGGGGTATAAACTCCGCTGTAGATTACCGCGTTGGTGTAAGGTTTTTCTTTGGGGCGAAGGGTACGTATGTTTATCACTCCGTTTAACGCCGATGAGCCATAAAGCACTGATGAAGCTCCTTTTATCACCTCTACCTGCTCAATACTTTCAACAGGTATAAAGCCCCATTGTGCCTGCCCTGCATCGCCTGATACCATCGGCATTTCGTCAAGCATTACCAGCACTCGCGAGCCTGCCCCGTAGCTCCAGCCGCTACCGCCGCGTATATTTGCTTGCCCGTCAACAAAACTCACACTGGGTATTTGGTCAATGGCATCGTCAAGAGTTACGTTATTTCGGTTTTCTAATACATAGTGTTTCAGCATCTCCATGCTCACTGTTACCGTTTTCAGGCTTTGCTCGCTACGGCCGGCGGTTACAACCACTTGGTCAAAAATGTGAGTCTCTTCTTCCAGCAAAATATCTTTTAGCAAAACCCCGTCTTTAATCAATGCTGCATGGGCTATCGGGCTGTACTCAAAAGTGTCTTTTTTATACCCGATGTAGCTAAAAACTATTGTTTTGGGCTCTGTTAACAGCAGTGAAAGTTGGTACTCGCCGTTTTCGTTGGTGGTAACTCCTTTTGATACTCCGCTGGTAAAAACCGCGACGCCATACAGTGCTTCACCTGTTTGCGCATCTTTAATACTGCCTTTGAGTGCAAAAGTGGTTTGGCTGTTTGCGCTGATAGCAACAATGATGAAAGTTAAGAGTAAACAAAATTGCTTATGACATGGCTTCATACTAATTTGCACAGGATTTATACAAGTTTAATCATACTGCACTTTAAAATTATGAAAAAGATTTACCTGCTTGCCGTGATACTATTTGCGGCGCTATCTGCATCAGCACAATGTACCCCTGATAATACAATTACCCAACCCGGCTACTATCCCGAAGATTTGGATACTGCTGTTGTAGGCCAATCGTATAACATGGTGTTACATTTCAGAATACCTAACGATACAAACATTACTTATAACGGCTTTCCTGTAACCGCAACGTTTGACTCGATACGCTTGGTATCAGTTTTAGGCTTGCCTTCGGGTTTCACTTACCAATGTAATGTGGCCAACTGTAATTTCGTGCCCCAGCAAACATTTTGTGCTAAGGTATCCGGCAATCCTACTGCACAACAAAAAGGTGTTTATCCTGTTGAAATGGCTGTGGTTGCATATGCTAAAATCGGATTTATTCCTATTCAACAACCGGATACTATCCGTAGGTTTACTCTGATTGTTGACACCGCAGGCGGAAACGGCGGTACTACCGGTGTTATTGTGCCTAATAATGCCTATGGCGTGAATGTATATCCCAACCCTGCGCGCAGCGAAGTAACTGTTTGGGTGAATGATGCGGATGCGTTGGAATGCACTGTTAGCGATATGACCGGAAAAGTACAACGTACTGAAAAGTTGTTGACTTCATCGAGTTTGCAATCAACCGTTATTAATTTGGATGGTTTAGCGAAGGGAATGTATTTAGTGCAGGTACGCGGTGCAAAAGGTATAGCTACTGCAAAACTGCTGGTTGAGTAATTTTTTAATATTGAAATATAAAACAAAGGCCACCATTGGGGTGGCCTTTGTTGTTTGCGACGGGCATTAAACCCTTCGCTATTAAAGAATGTAACCTCAGATGGTTTAAAACCATTGGAGGGTAAATACATTTAAAAGGGCAGCATTTTATATGCTGTCAGTTAATTAATGCTTCGCCGTTTCGCTTTTAGTAAAAAAGCTTTTCAGCTTTACAGCGGGTACCCAAATTTTGCTGATGAGGTACTTGCCAAAACTTTTTTCGGGTTTCACGTGCCATACCG
Source organism: Bacteroidota bacterium (assembly GCA_008933805.1). Taxonomy (NCBI): domain Bacteria; kingdom Pseudomonadati; phylum Bacteroidota; species Bacteroidota bacterium. Next base: position 292,867 of record WBUH01000001.1, on the reverse strand, counting down.
TTGTGCGGGGAGCTTCTAACGCGTGCTCGTGCAGGGTATAGGCATACGCCGCAATAGAGGTGCGGTACGTGCCTTCAGGAAAGCTAATCGGGTCGTAACCGTGTAGCGTATAGCCCCGGCAGTGCATAATTGCCAAGCGGTTAAAAGGTACTGCTACTTCTGTTTTTTCACCTGTGCGGCTGTCTTCCAACCTCAGTTGTCCGCCATATTCAGGTTTCCAGTCTTTGTTAATGTATAACAGCAGGTTAAGGTTGCGAAACCATTTTTCGTGCAGCGGGTGGTAGTTAAAATCGGCGTGCATATCTAAAAAACTACCCTTACGGCCTTGGTGTATTCCGCCGCCGTAAAACTGCGGGTCAATAAAAACATCTTCACCCGTTACATAGCACAACCAACTGTTAAACCGTTCGCTGGTAAGGTCGTTGTGCAATTCCTCAAACACACCGCCCAGTTGTTTAAATTTTGATTTTTCGTACTTCTCACCCGCAAAAACATAATCAGCACTTTTGGTTTCAATTTCAGGAATGTTGTTATACAATTCTGTCAGTTTGGCCTCATCACAAATACCATCAATCCCAATGTGCGGAAACGGTTGTGCATTTAAAAACTGTGTGCGGAACAGTTGCTTGTTGGCTTCTATGTACTCAAAATTTATCATGGCGAGTTAGTTATCAGTTATTAAGTTATTCGTCATTGGGGTCCCGAGTGTATTCGGGACGAAGCAATTCTTTACGATTGGTATCAGACGGATTGCTTCGTCGTGCTATCGCACTCCTCGCAAGGACGCTTGGGTTGAATCTTCAAATCAACAAATCAATAATTCTTAAATTAAAGAGTCCCCCTCCGCTCTTGTTCGGCTTCAATGCTTTCAAACAAGGCTTGGAAGTTTCCTTTGCCAAACGATTTGGCTCCTTTACGTTGGATAATTTCAAAAAACAGGGTTGGGCGGTCTTCAACAGGCTTGGTAAATATTTGAAGCAGGTATCCTTCCTCGTCTCTATCCACCATTATTCCCAGTTTTTTAAGGGTGGCAAGGTCTTCTTCAATAATACCCACCCGTTGGGGCACTGTATCGTAATACTCACCGGGCACGTGAAGAAACTCTACTCCACGCTTGCGCATCTCGCTGATGGTAAACACAATATCATTGGTGGCCACTGCTATGTGCTGGCAACCGGGACCGCCATAAAAATCAAGGTATTCTTCTACTTGAGATTTTTTTAGCCCCACTGCCGGTTCGTTAATCGGAAATTTTATGCGACCGTTGCCGTTGGTCATCACCTTGCTCATCAACGCAGTATATTGGGTAGAAATGTCTTTATCATCAAAACTGATAAGGTTAGCAAAGCCCATTACATCGCGGTAAAAGGCACTCCATTTGTTCATTTCTCCCAACGCTACATTACCCACCATGTGATCTATGTAGCGCAAGCCCGTAGGTATGGGATTGTACTCGCTTTCCCACTTCACAAAGCCGGGCATAAAAGCACCCTTATAGTTTTTGCGTTCAATAAACATGTGGATAGTATCGCCGTAGGTATGTATGCCTGCTTTCACAATCTCTCCATCATCGTCTTTTACCACAATAGGCTCCATATACACCTCAGCACCTCTTTTAGTGGTTTCTTCAAAGGCTTTGCGGGCATCGTCCACCCAAAGGGCGATTATTTTCACTCCATCACCGTGCTTGGCTAAGTGTTGGCTTATTACACCATCATCCTTCATAGGACAGGTTAGTACCAAACGTATCTTATCCTGTACTAGTACATACGAGGTACGGTCGCGCAATCCGGTTTCAAGTCCGGCATAAGCAAGACTTTGAAAGCCAAACGCGGTTTTATAATAATGGGCTGCCTGTTTGGCATTACCCACATACAGTTCTACATAGTCGGTGCCGTTAATGGGCAAAAAGTCTTCGGCATCGGGGAAAATTTTCTCCAGCGAATAGCTGTAATTTTCAACGTCGGTCAATACGGGTGTGCTCATACGGGTTTTATTTTTTGTTTTTAACTCACCCAAAACATTTATAAGTGGTTCAGTTCTTAAAACTTCCCTCTCTAATTGCAATTAGAGAGCGGCACTTATTGCCACTGTCAGCCCTCTTAAAAGTCTGGGTAAGTCAAAAGTTCTTTATACGGTTTCTAAAATTTCTTTTTTGGGGTTATTGAATAACCATGACTTGTAATAGCCGTCCACTTCTAATTCAAGGGCGGTGCGGGTTATTTTTACGGGGTTAAAGGGGTCAATCATCACGGCCAATTCTTGGGTTTCTTTCTGGCCTATGCTTCGCTCTATTGCACCGGGGTGAGGCCCGTGAGGTATACCGCCGGGGTGCAGCGTAAATTGTCCTTTTTGTATGTTGTTGCGGCTCATAAAATCTCCATCAACGTAGTAGAGTATTTCGTCGCTGTCTATATTGCTGTGGTGGTAGGGGGCAGGTATTGCCTGCGGATGATAATCGTATAAACGGGGAACAAACGAGCACACCACAAAATTGTGTCCCTCAAACGTTTGGTGAATAGGAGGTGGCATATGTATGCGACCTGTTAGCGGTTCAAAATTAAAAATTGAGAATGCGTAGGGATAGTTATAACCGTCCCAACCAACCACATCAAACGGGTGGGTTTCGTACACATACGGGTATATGATGTTGTTCTTTTTAATGTTGATTAGAAAATCTCCCTTTTGGTCATAAGTTTCCAAATGCGAAGGCACTTTAAAATCACGCTCGCAAAAAGGCGAATGTTCTAAATATTGCCCAAAACGATTGCTATACCGCTCAGGAGTTTGAATAGGCGAACGCGATTCTATGAATAATAAGCGGTTGTCGGTATCATCCAATTCTAATTTATACACCGTACCGCGGGGAATAATTATATAATCACCGTATTCAAACGGTATCCTACCGTACATGGTATGCAGTGTGCCGCTGCCTTTGTGCACAAACAGCATTTCATCGGCATCGGCGTTTTTAAAATAGTATTCATCCATACTATATCGCGGTGCAGCAATACCAATGCTTAAATCGTTGTTTACAAACAGGGTTTTGCGGCTTTGCAGGTAATCATTTTCACCGCCCACATCAAATCCTTTAAAACTAAGAGCTTGCATATTATCCTCAATGGCTATTTCGGGGGCTACGCTGTATGGGGTGCCCACTTCTTTTACCATTGTAGGCGGGTGGGTGTGATACACTAGCGACGAAACTCCTGAAAAGCCTTGAGTGCCAAACAATTCTTCGGCATACAACTCATTGTTCTTTTTATTGCGGAAAACCACGTGCCGTTTTGAAGGCACTTTTCCCATTTGCATATAATATGGCATAGCTGTTTGATTTGCAGGACAAAATTGAAACTAACACTTGTTAATAGGAATGAACATTCTCACCCTGATACATGATTTACATCATGATAATTTAATGTACAGGTGTATAAAATTGCATTTCAGACAGACTGGCTGATAGCAAGGCTTAAGTTGTGCAACGATTTAAAAATCAAATTACTAAAAGAAGCAGTGAAGGTGCTTATGAATAAAGAGAATATTTAGTACCTTTGCAGTTTATTACTTAAACACTCTTTCAACAACAATAACCAATGAATCAAGTAATTGAGAAAGTACTTAGCAAAGTAAGCAAAGCGCACAGCAACCTTACACCTGCTGAACTTGTAGAGGCTGCCTTGCAAAGAGGCGAAGGACAACTTGCCGATAGCGGCGCACTGGCTGCTGATACTGGAGAGTTTACCGGAAGGTCGCCCAAGGACAAATTTTGCGTGAAAGATGCAAAAACCGAAAACACTGTATGGTGGGGTGATGTAAACCAACCTTTTGACAGTGATAAGTTTGATACTTTATTGAACAAGGTGATAAACCATTGGACAGGTAAAGAGGTATTTATGCGTGATGCGATTGCCTGCGCCGATCCTAACTACCGCCTTACCATTAAAGTATTTACTGAAAAAGCATACAACAACCTGTTTTGCCACAACTTGTTTTTGCGCCCAACAGCTGAAGAGTTGAAAAACTTTGACAATGAGTGGGTAATTATTAATGCACCTAGTTTTCATGCTGACCCAGCTGTGGATGGTACCCGCCAACACAACTTTACCATGATTGATTTTAGCCGTAAGGTTATTTTGATTGGTGGCAGCGGTTATACAGGTGAAATGAAGAAAGGTATCTTTACCGTTCTTAACTACATTCTTCCTCAAGAGAAAAACGTACTTTCTATGCACTGCTCGGCAAACATTGGCGAAGCAGGCGATACAGCTATCTTCTTCGGTTTGAGCGGTACGGGTAAAACTACCCTTAGCGCCGATCCTAACCGTAAGCTGATTGGTGATGATGAGCACGGCTGGAGCGGTAACACCGTATTTAACTTTGAAGGCGGTTGCTACGCTAAGTGTGTGGATTTGACCCAAGAAAAAGAGCCTCAAATTTTTGATGCTATTAAGTTTGGTACCTTGCTTGAAAACATTCGTTTTATCGAGGGTACCCGCACTCCTGATTACACTAATACCAGCGTTACCGAAAACACCCGCGCTGCATACCCTATCTATTCAGTAGATAATATTGCAGTGCCTTCAATCGGTACTACGCCTAAAAACATATTCTTCTTAACCGCCGATGCATTCGGGGTATTGCCTCCAATTTCAAAACTTTCCCCTGAGCAAGCCATGTATCACTTTATTTCAGGTTACACTGCAAAAGTTGCAGGTACTGAAGCCGGTGTTACTGAGCCTCAAGCTACTTTCTCAGCTTGCTTTGGTAAAGCATTTTTGCCTTTGCACCCCGGTAAATACGCGGTGTTGTTGGGTGAAAAATTGAAAGAAAGCGGAGCAAACGTTTGGTTGGTAAATACCGGCTGGACAGGCGGTGCTTACGGTACAGGTTCACGTATGAAATTGTCATACACCCGTGCTATGATTACTGCTGCTCTTAACGGCGAATTGGCAAATGTATCGTTTGAAAACCATCCTGTGTTTGGTCTTTCAATGCCAGCTACTTGCCCTAACGTACCTGCTGAAATATTGAACCCACGCAATACTTGGGCTGATAAAGCTGCTTACGATAACAAAGCCAACCATTTGGCCGAGTTGTTTGTGAAAAACTTTACACAGTATGCAGATGGTGTAACTGCCGAAATTCTTTCAGCAGCTCCTAAAGCACAAGCAACAGCATAAACAACTTTAACAGAGTTATAATTTAAAAATCCCGGCTCAAAAGGCCGGGATTTTTGTTTTGGCGGGCATAGACTCCTCCCTCAGTTACTCCTTTGTAGGAGGGAAGCAGCGCGCGCTGCCCGTTATCAAACTGTCCTGCTGACGAAGGAAGCAACTTATTACAAATGTGTTTCACCTCGAGTTGACATAGTTGGGATAAGGAATTTCGCTGCGCTCAATTTGACAGTAGCGGCTACCCGACGGATTTCCTGAGCCTGCCGAAGGGTGTGGTGGCAGTCCTCCCGAACTTGGTTCGGGATCTCAATTGGTATTTAACGAAAATTGGCACCACGATGTTGAAACAAGTTCAACATGACGGGGTGCAAGAAGTGCATACAAAACCTGCAATGCTAACGAAGGAAGCATCTTAGTGCACACTTAGTCCTCTTCCCAAATACGGGTAGTCCTTCCCTCCTGCCGTATTACCTCATACCCTTTGTGTTCAGCCAGTTTCAATAGTTTTTGCCGTAATTTTTTTGGGTAAAAATTGACAGCTACGTTCTTTGTATTGGGCTTGTAGTCAACCACCCCTATTCTCCCCAAAATTTCATAGGTGGCTGATGCACATCGCATCCCCAAGAAAGCATAATCATACGGCGGACTTGTAGTGTATGCAGCGTGTATTTTAAGTAACGAGTCGTATTGAGTCTTGCTTATCGGTATCACAATGGTAGTGTATTTAAGAGTCGCGGTATCTTGCACCCATTCTTGCAGCGGCTCACTTACAAATTCTGAATGCAGCTTACTTTTTGATACGATGTGTAAGCTGCCAAAAGGCTCAAACCCCACCACATTACCTCCGGCCTCAATACTCACATGGCCGCCGTGTATACCACCAAACCACGGTTTCTCTGTCTCTTTATGTTTTTTCTTAGGCTTTGAACCGTACAAAAAGTGGACTTTTATCTTCACGCTATCATTAGCTACTGTATCCGATTGTGCATACACTTTAGCAGTTAACAGGATAGCGATAAGGACATACATACACTTTTTCATACCCTAGAAACGAACCTTGAGAAAAGAAAAGTATATCGCTAAGTTTGTGTAAACAACACTCTCTTGGCCTCCACTGTAACCCGCCGTGTTTGGATACTTTCGCTCATCAGTTTGTTTACTGATATGGCCAGCGAAATGTTATACCCTGTAATGCCGTTATACCTCAAACACATTGGTTTCACCATGGCATTTATCGGTTTTTTAGAGGGTGCTGCGGAACTAACGGCAGGAATAAGCAAAGGGTATTTCGGCCAACTGTCTGACAATTTACAAAAACGGGTGCCGTTTATCCGTTGGGGCTATGCGCTAAGTGCTGCCGCAAAACCACTAACGGTATTGTTTGCACACCCTATTTGGGTATTATTTACCCGTACTACCGACCGATTTGGCAAAGGGCTTCGCACAGGTGCCCGCGATGCTTTATTGGCCGATGAATGCACTCCGCAAAACAGAGGGCGTGTATTCGGCCTGCATCGCAGTATGGATACCTTGGGTGCTACTTTGGGAGCTTTATCCGCATTTATTTTGTTAAGCGTAGAGCCTTCTAATTTTAAGAATGTGTTTTTGTGGGCAATACTGCCGGGTATTGCAGCCATTTTCATGTGTTTTCTTCTCACTGAGTCGAAAAAAACACCATTAAATACCGAAAACAAACCCAAAACAGGGTTTTTCAGCTATTTTAAATACTGGAAAACCGCTACCCCACAATACCGAAAACTTACCGCAGGAATTATCCTGTTTTATTTATTCAATACTTCCGATGTGTTTTTACTGCTATTTTTAAAACACAAAGGATTTAGCGAAACCTTTATTATCGGCAGTTATATTTTATACAATGCTTTTTATGCCCTACTCTCCTACCCCTTCGGGCATTTATCAGATAAAATAGGTTTTAAAAAAGTGTACATCGCAGGCTTGGCTTGTTTTGCCATCACCTATGCCCTATTACCTTTTGCTGCAAATTACTGGCATATAATTGTTCTGTTTTTAATTTACGGAGCATTTTCAGCATTAACAGACGGTATTAGCAAAGCATGGATGAGCCACCTTTGCCAACCGCACGAAAAAGCTACCGCTTACGGCTTTTTGGGCAGCAGTATTAGTATTGCCCTGGTTATTGCCAATACACTGATAGGTTTCTTGTGGGATACCATTAACCCAAACGCCGCAATTCTTTTATCAGCCATTGGAGCGGTATGCTGTATTTTCTATTTTTTCCGCTTGGTAGAAAATACACAACCTGCAAATAATAACCACTGATACAAGTCGTTATTAATTAATGAAACCTAACCTTTACTTGCTTTGCATGATTGCTGCTGCCTTCTCATTAGCAACAAATGCCCAAACAATAGAACGTTTGAGCGAACAACGTTGGGAAAAAATAACAGGCTGGCACATAGGGACGGGTTACACGGTTGCAAAAAACAACAGCTTTTCGGTAGATATTGGCCGATACAAAACCTACAAACGTACCGGCGGCATGAAAGGATGCGCTTTCAGTATGCCTCCCTTTGTACACAGGGGCATTGGTATCGATTATATCACCAACAGTATTAACCCTTCGTTTGCATTCAGGATATACGGTCAAATGGAAATGCTGGGCGTTGCTGGTGTGCGGATGGACATTGTTAACACCATTGAAGAAAGCCGACACAGCACCCAAATTCGCCCCTCGCTGGGTGTATCACTCGCCTATTTTTTAGATATTTATGTGAACTACACTGTGGGCGTTATTAACCGAAGTTTTCTTACAGATAATGTGGGCATAAGCCTGCGGTTCAATTTTAACCCAAGGCTCAATAAACAATTATACAAATCCCCTTTGCGAACCTGATTGTTAACGGATTAAGAGTACCGTACCCCTGTAATGTTTTTTAGTTTTGAAGTAATCCATAATTGTTATTTCATACACATAAACATCCTCAGTAGCTAATTTATCGCGGTAAGTACCGTCCCAAGGTTTTAGTAAAGTATCGGTTTCAAATACCTTCTCACCCCAACGGTTAAAAATCCGCATTTCGTAAGCTATAATGCCTTTAAATATCCCCTCAGGTCCAAAAACGGGATTTAAACCGCCTTCGTCGGGTGTAAATGCAGTTGGAATATAAAAGGTATAATCGGGTGAAATAAATATCCGCCCGTAAGCAGTATCTAAGCACCCGTTTTGATTGGTAACAATCTGCCTGATAAAAAAACGACCGGTATCCGCATACTCATGTACCGGACTTTCATCGTTGGATATTGAACCATCGCCCAAATCCCAATCCCAAAACACCACATCCGCAGTAGATTGGTTGTTGTAAGTAATGGACGGAGTAAAAAACGATACCGAATCAGGAGTGGGTACAAAACCAGCCACCGGTAATTGATAGACGGTAATATAGTTGGTGTACACTGTATCGTGCGTGCATCCTTTATCAGTGGTTACTTTAAGGGTGGGCGCATAACTGCCGTATTGATTGTATGTAAACAAAGTATTCTTAAGTGTATCCCTTCGCTTCCCGTCCAATTGCCATAGCCACTTTACAATACTACCCTCGGCTATTTGCGAGCTATCGTAAAAGTTTACATCCAAAGGCTGGCAACCAGCCGTATCAACGGCCAGCATTTTAGCAACAGGTAATGGATTCACCCGTACACTTTGTCGCACTGAATCGATGCAGCCTTTATCAGACGTGGCTACTAATCCTACGTTGTAATTACCCCAGTTACTATATACATGGCTGGTTTGGGTTCCCATAGCCCCCATACCGTCATTAAAGTCCCACACCAGCGTATTAATATTTCCCTTAGTGAGGGTACTTGTGTTGGTAAACCTTGTTGTATCTCGCAAGCAGTTTTCACTTGCAGTGAATTTGACAACCGCCGCAGGATGAATGGTTATTGTTTTTACAAGCGTATCCCTACACCCAAAATCCGACTCAGTAACCAGCTGCACGTTCTTCGTTCCTTCAAAAAACCATGTTTGCGTAACCACTTTTCCCGTATCGGGTTTTCCATCAATATCCCATGTGTAACGTACAATTTTACCAATATTGATGATACTGTTATCTGTAAAGTTTACGGCTACTCGCACACACTCATCATTAAACGCAAAGTCTGTTTGAGGTTTGGGATAAATAGTGAGTGTCTTTTGCACACTATCGGTACACACCCCTGCAACGGTTTCCTTTAAACTAAGCGTATAACTGCCATAGGATGCGTATTTATGAACAGGTTTTGCTGAAGTATCAACAGCTCCGTCTCCCAAACGCCATAACCGTGCACTGGTATATCCGTAACTGTACGTTGTTTTGTTTAATAACACTGCCGAATCGTACACACAAACGTCTTTTAATCCAAAATCAACATTGGGCATATCAAACGCATTCACCGTTTTTGTGGCAGTATCAGCACACCCCTTTTCAGAGGTTACAATTACCAAAGGATTATAACCACCTGCTATTGCATACTTATGCTTAGGCTGTTGTTGTATGGATTGATTACCATCGCCAAACTCCCAGCGATAGGTAAGAGTACCTTCGTCAATCACCGATTGATTGATAAACCTCGCTGAATCGGTATAGCAAATATCAACCACAGTAAATGCTGCACGCGGAACGGAAAATACATCTACTACGGTAGTGGCAGTATCCGTGCACCCAAAGTTATTGTCTACCCAGAGATAAAAACCATGCAATCCTGTATCAGAAGCAGGATACTTAAGTTGTGCGGCTGTATCAATGTAATAAGGCCCCGTCCACCATTGCCGTTGGGTAATATAGTCAGTGGTGGTTAGCGTAACATCGTTCAACCCTATTGTGTCCTTGTGGCACACACTTGCGGTTGCAATTTGTGCAATAGGTCGGGGAAAGATTACAATACTGTCGTAGGCTGAGTCTGAACAACCGTATTCAGTTACAGCCTTTAATTTCACAGTAAAAGTATCAGCAAACGGGTAATAATGCACGGGATGTTGCAGGCTTGATGTTGCTCCGTCGCCGAAACTCCACAAATAATCCGTAACAACAGAACTGTCAATAGTGGTTGAATCTGAAAACCGTGCCGTATCTTGGTAACAAACGTTCGCAAACCCAAAATTTGGTTTGGGCATTGGGTAAACAGGTAATTGTTTCACCAGTGTATCAAAGCAACCATGATTAGTACCTACAATTAGTTTTACTTTAAAATTATATGCTGAATCGTACCTTTTATTTACGTTTTGTAAAGTGCTTACCGTTCCGTCGCCATACTCCCATTTCCATTTGTTGATGTATGAGGGTCCCGAAGCAATGGTACTGCTATCCCTCAATTTAACAGTATCACTAAGGCAAACTTTGGGTATGCTGAACTTTGCGATGGGCTGATTGTATACCGAAATGGTAAGTGTGCTTGAATCCTGCGACTCACAATCGTTTTGGTTGGACTTTATGGTTACCAGTGCCATTTTGTAAGTTCCCAACGAATCAAAGGTTATCACCGGGCTTGCACTGTCAGAATAAAGTGTATCCTGCAAATACCATTTATATTTTGAAGGCGTATAAGTAGTATTGGCGATAAACTTAGTGGCTTCGCCCAAGCAAACTGCACCTTGTGCAGTTGAAATAAAGTGTGTGAGGTTTTTAATACTCGCCCCTGCGGCATAACCGTACGACTCAACGTTACCGAAGCCATAAGCCACAGCATTAAAACCACTATCAGCATTAAGAGTATGATTGCCTGCCGATACCGTAGTTTGCGAATACATATACGTTGGTTTTGATGATACAAAACTCCACGACACGCGATTTCCATCCAGTCTGAAACTACCTGTGTCCTTAGCCTGTATTACAATATTTATATGATGATTGGTAATATTTTGATACGGAGAAGAGTAAAGCGTAATATCATTTAGCCGTTGTTCTACGGGGCTAAGTATTGTCATTGATGGGTCGCCGGTAACGTTATCACAGTTTTGGGTACGTTGGTACTGCGCCATTTGTACGGGTTGTGTGGCCTTCACATAGTTTGCCGTGCTGCTCAAAAACTCATGAAAATTACCTTTGTTTAGGGTGGTAACGTATGCGTTGTTTACAAACACCTGTGTATTATCAGTGCCCGCCAATACCCTGAAATAATCACCCCCCGTGCGGGTTTTCATCGGCACGGTAATAAACTCCTTTCCCCATGTACTGGCAGGATATAATTGTTGATATAAATTATCTCCGCTGCTGGCACTCGTACAACCCAAAGCTGTAAACGAACTGCCCGAAAACACTGCGATACGTTTACACCCGCCGCTGCTACCTGCCACTGATTGTATATGGCTGCCTGAAATATCTGAAGTGGATTGGTATTGATATACCTCACCCTGATTAAGGGTAACGGTAAAACTTTGTCCGGCTATTTTAGTATTGCTCAACGAGTTGGCGATAGGAGTTATTTGCACATTGGTGCTATCTTCAACCCCAACTACCATAAACTGATTGTAACGGTTGGTACCCGATGATAATTGCGTAAAACTCATAGCGTAATACTCACGACCCAAGGTTGCCGTGGGCAACACTAAGGTAGCATCAGAACGCGCATTGGCGTGAATATGCGAATACACCACGACTGGTGCTGCCGAAACCAAACGAATAGCTCTTGCCTGTTTGCAATCGCTGCAACCCACATACGCTGTGGCGGGCGGAATACTTAATACCGTAACTGCATTGGCAGTTACTGAAAACCCCTGAGACCATGATTGACCCGGAATACTGACGGTGCCCGTTGTAGTAACATCAGAAGTGATGTATAATTTCATGGCAGACCCTGTGCCGTCAATGTGGCCCATGTAGCCAATCCAAAAATCTGTGCCCTTGTTGGATGTGTTTTGTGAGAGCGTGAGTAACGGGCATAGCAGAGCCAATAGAACAAAAAAGTCGCTTTTTGTTCCGTGCAGCCCCTTACTTAAAATTTCAAAAACCAACTTAGGTCAAAGTTATTAATTTCTCGTTTCTATCAAACCTCCATCTTGCTAGTGCTCTCTTTTTTATTTTAGCCTGCACAAAATCAAAACGGTTGGAAGTTTTATGTACCATTTTTTTTAGCCAACAAACCAAAACGCTTTACCAATTTACTCTTACTTTTGCGGCAGTTTTATGCATTTCAACCGTAAGCACTATTCAGACGAGACCCTATTAGGTCTTTATAAATCCATCTTATACCCTCGCATGATCGAGGAAAAAATGCTCATTTTGCTGCGTCAGGGCAAGGTAGGTAAATGGTTCAGCGGAATCGGGCAAGAAGCCATTGCCTGTGGTGTGGCTGCTGCCTTACACCCCGACGAATACATACTGCCCCTGCACCGTAACTTAGGTGTTTTTACAGGTCGTAACATCCCCTTTAGCAAACTATTTGCTCAATGGCAGGGAAAAAAAGAAGGGTTTACCAAAGGCCGCGACCGTTCATTCCACTTTGGTACCAATGAGTATCATATTGTAGGAATGATTTCGCATTTAGGTGCAATGCTGGGTGTAGCCGATGGTATTGCATTGGCGCACAAACTAAAAGGCGAAAAGAAACTTGCCGTGGTATTTAGCGGCGACGGCGGCGCCAGCGAAGGCGATTTTCACGAGGCCATTAACGTGGCTGCCGTATGGGATTTGCCTGTAATTTTTGTGGTTGAAAACAACGGCTACGGGTTATCAACCCCCAGCAATGAGCAATTCCGCCAAAAGCAATTTATTGATAAAGGAATAGGCTACGGCATTGAAGCCGTGCAAGTTGACGGCAACAATATTTTGGAGGTGTACGACACCCTTGTTACTTGGGCTGAAAAAATACGCAACAACCCCCGCCCTATTTTATTTGAGGCAATGACGTTTAGGATGCGCGGCCACGAAGAGGCTTCGGGCACCAAATACGTTCCGCAGGAGTTGTTTGATGAATGGGGTAAAAAAGACCCTGTGATGAATTATGAAAACTACCTGAAAGAAATAGGGTTGTTGGACGATGCTAAAATTGCCGCGATAAGAGCGGAGTTTAAGCAAATGATGGAGGCCGGACTTGAAGAAGTTTTTGCCCTACCCGAAGTAGTTTGTAACGAAGAAGAAGAACTGGCAGATATGTACCAACCTGTTGAAGTTGTTTCATCGGGTGATTACGGTACACTTAAAAACGTGGTAGAAAAACCTGCTACGGATAAAATCACCGAGAAAAGATTTATTGATGCGCTTAGCGAGGCGATGTCGCAAAGCATGGAACGTCACCCTAACTTGGTGTTAATGGGACAAGACATTGCTGAATACGGCGGAGCGTTTAAAATTACCCAAGGCTTTGTAGAAAAATTTGGCAAAGCCCGTGTACGCAATACCCCTTTGTGCGAATCAGCGATTGTGGGAGCTGCATACGGTCTTAGTATCAAAGGCCACAAAGCTATGATGGAAATGCAGTTTGCAGATTTTGTAACCTGCGGTTTCAACCAAATAATTAACAACCTTGCCAAAAGCCACTACCGTTGGGCACAAAACGCTGATGTGGTTGTGCGTATGCCAACAGGTGCCAGCACCGGCGCAGGCCCCTTCCACAGCCAAAGCAACGAGGCATGGTTTTTCCATACTCCCGGACTTAAAGTAGTGTACCCAAGCACTCCGGCAGATGCCAAAGGTTTGTTGTGTGCTGCATTTAACGACCCGAACCCTGTTATTTTCTTTGAACACAAAGCATTGTACCGCAGCATTGAAGAGCCTGTGTACGATGATTATTATACCATTGAAATTGGTAAAGCCCGCACTGTAACTGCAGGTGAAGAGCTTTCTATTATCACCTACGGTGCGGCTGTACACTGGGCTGTTGAAGAATGTGAAAAACAAGGCATTGATGCCGATATAGTTGATTTACGTACGCTATTGCCTTGGGACAAAGATGCAGTAGAAGCTACGGTAAAGAAAACTGGCCGTGTACTGCTATTGCACGAAGACACCCTTACAGGTGGTATTGGCGGCGAAATAGCGGCTTGGATTGCGGAAAACTGCTTCCAGTACCTTGATGCCCCCGTAATGCGTGTGGGCAGCTTAGATACAGCCGTGCCCCTAGCTAAAGACCTTGAAGAACACTTTTTGGCTAAAAAACGTTTGGCCGCAGCTTTAGAGAAACTGAGAGGGTTTTAATAACCGTTGATTCAGCACCTTTTCTTCATTGAAAATGCTTTATATCAGCCTATAAGCTTTTAAAAACTACTCAATTTAATATTGCAGGTTTACCTTTTACGAGCATAAAAGTATATATTACTATATATTTTATGCTATGAAGAAATCTGCCCTACTCTTCGTTTTTGCCTCGGTACCGTTTATTGTAAGCGCGCAAAGCTCTATTAGCGGATTATATGCCAAAGCAGGCTGGAACAACATTAAAATGAAATCAAAATATTTTGATGTTGAATCTTCGGGTGGCAGTACGTTTGGTTTTATGGGTAACTTTATTTCATTTAATGATGATGACAGAGCAACCTCAACATTCTTTCTTGAGTGGGATTATTCTAAACGGGAATCAGACGCCAAAGGCTTTGTAAGGAAAGACAGTATCTCGTTCTCCCCCTATACATACAACTACACCTATCACAAAATGCAATTAGCATTGGGTTTTGACGCATACATAGTTCCGGGTATATTATCATTTCAAGCAGCATTAAAGTTAGGCAGTATTACCATTTCGGGCAAAAAAAACGAGGAAAAACGACCGATATACTTAACCCAAAACGCTGCAGACCCTACTAAGGATTATATCGACGCGAATAAGTTTGATGAAAAGCTGAACGATTTGGGCTGGATAATTACCCCGATACCGCCCTTTCTTGTGCCTACCAGTTATGATTTATTACTGGGGATTGGATTTGGTAACGGCAGGATTTTAGGGAATGTGCGGTATAACATTGGGTTAACCAACCTGCATCGCAATACGGATAAAGACAAAAAAGTGTGGGAACGCGGTTTAGAAATAAACCTGATGGTTCGGTTATATTCAAATAAAGATTAATCTGCCTGCAATAACAAACGCATGATTATATGCATACTAAAAGCCTTATAAAAAAAGGCTTAACTTCTTAATCCAGATACTTTTAACTGATTTACAATTCAATTATTACTACCATTTTTACTTATTAGAAAACAGAAGACTTTTGTATTGTCTTTATGGTATAATATCTCCATACTGAACAAAACTGCCCCAACAGTTATAAATGGGTGCGAAAGCCGAAAAGCAAACGAGTAGGCAAAAAAACAAATAACTATCAATCATGTCTTCTGTTAATCAATTTGCCTATGTTCCGGGCACTAACAACTACGTTTGGGGAGCTGAAAACACAATTCCAAACATTCCTATTACAGGCGCACCCGCCGACACCAACTTTAGCCGCTTTGCAATGCTAAATGACGGCGCGACCTACCGAATGTACTTTTTTAAAGGAAGTACTAACAACACCTTGTACCAATTTGGTTTCAACGGTTCATCGTATGATTTCGGGTACAATTCAATACCTGAATTAACTCTAACAAACATCCCTTCGGATGCAGACATGTCTAGCTTCGCCATGCTGTACGACGGTGCTTCATACCGCTTGTATGTTAAGCAACTGGGCAACGCTGAACTACTTTATCAAGCTGCCTACATACCAAACTCTACAGAGTATCAGTTTGGTTACAACTCAATACCTCAAATACCCGTAACCGGATTCCCAAGTGACGCAGACTGGTCGAGGTGGAGCATGTTGTACGATGGTGCCGCCTACCGCATTTACAGTATGCAGTTGGGCAGCAACACAACACTGTACCAAGGATCTTACAATAGTGCCGACAATGCATATGAGTATAACTTCAACTCAATTCCTGTGCTAAACATTGTTGGTACCCCTGCAAATAGTGATTTGGCTCAAATTGCTATGTTGTATGGCGAAAACTTATACCATTTGTATTTCCAAACGTTATAAGTTCAAACGCATCAAAAAGCAGGCTTTTTGTACTATTCTTAACCAAAAAGGGAGTTACCTCTTATGAGACAACTCCCTTTTAATATAACCTTCGTTAAATTAAGGAATCAAATTGTTTTTGAAGTTGGCATACTCGCTATCAAAGGTGGCGGTTCCGCTACAGCTTTGGGCAGCTTTCTCATCAGTGATATTTTTCACCCTTTCATCAGGACTGGGATGGGTGCTGAAAAACGCATCTATCTTGTTTGAGTTTTGACCATCGGCAGCCAGCTTGCTAAAAAAGTTAGAAAAACCATCGGCCTTGTAATCTGTAGGACACAAGTAAGTTACTGCATATTTATCGGCTTCACGCTCGGCATCGCGTCCGTATTTCAATAAAAGCAGGTTTTCAGCGATGGTGGTTAGCGTTCCTTTGTTTCCGCCTAACGCAATACTCAGCATCATCTCAATACCGTATTGCTTGGTCATTTGGTCAGTGGTATGGCGGCGGTCAGCATGCGCCATTTCATGCCCCATTACCCCTGCCAGTTCATCCTCGCTGTTCATGTATTTAATCAACCCTGTGTACACATACATATAACCACCGGGCACACAAAATGCGTTTAATACCGAATCATCCTGAATAATGAATACTTCCCACGCAAACTTGTCTTTGTAAAATACTTTACCGCCGTTTTTCAACTTGGTTACAATATTTCTAAGGTAGGTATATGCTGCTTGGTGGGTATTCTCGTCAAGAATGGGATATTCGGCGGGATTAGAGGCAATTTCTGCCTTTACTTGTTGTCCCAGTTTAATATCATCATCAATAGAGAAAATATTGATGCTGTTATCATCGGGGTTTTTGCTGCAATTGGCCAAAAACACTAAAGAAAACGCAGCGAAGCCTAAAACAAATAACTTTTTCATACGCGGGGCTTATTTATGCGAAAATAAAACAAATGCCCTGCCAAACCAACAACCGGCTAACGTTCTGATAATTGCTTCTCTAAAACGATGGCTTCATCCCCCTCTTTGTAGGGCAAATACAACATTACCAAACGCATCATTTCATCCTTATCATCCATTCCCCGTTCAAAAAACACATCGCGCGGCGGACTGTACGGATTTTGGTCGTTGGCAGCCGTATTATCAAACAAGGCCTCGGCACGTAAAACGCTACCTTTGGGCAATTTTACAATGTTTTTAAATCGGTAAAATTCTTGCCAGTTAAAATCCCAATCGGGTATCTCTACCAGTTTAATGGTATCGCCTGCGGGGGTTACACAATACACCTTAAAATACTTGCCCAACTTGTGCATGTGAGGGTTGATAGCCAACAATGATATATCATCGTGCAGCTTCACATTGATATAAAATTGTTTTATGCTGTCGGCAGGTATTACCCAATCAGCGCCGGGATTTGGGTTTGTAGGTTTGAAAGCCGCAAAACCGATGGCTCGGTCAACCGGTTTTTTTGAAAAATATATGTGGATTTTCGATTGGTCGGTTTGCTCCACAGGACTGGGGGCATAATGTAAATTTCGTATCATTAAAATACCCCGCTTAGGCAAACGAAACCCTATTCCGTCATTAAATACCTGCGGTGATGTGCCGGGCAAGTACCCGCTGTGAAACACTTCTACAGGGCCTTCGCCGTATTGGTTTATCAGATTAAAATAGCCGTAATCGTGGGCATCGTCAACAAAACTACTGTCGCCGTAAACAAAATAATCTGGACCGCTGAAAATATCTACATCATCGGGCACAGCTAATACCTGATAGCTGGCATGGTGCACCAGTTTACGGTTACCCGCTATAAATTCAATACCGCAGGCAAAGGTATCGTTGGGCAATTCGTAGGGGATTTTATAACAGATGTATTGCTCTTGGTTGTTACCTTGTACCACGTACGGCTTTTTCATTTGCAGCACCATATCAGGCTTGCCCAATAACTGAGACCCATCCGGAAATTGAGGCATAGAGGGTAGTTTGTCTTTAGGCCCTTCGGGAGTGCCGCCCTCTACCCATTTTTTTATCTTTTCTTTTTCCTCGGCAGTCAGGTATTTTTCGTTAGCAAAGCTTCTGTAATGAGGATTCGCCTTCCACGGCGGCATATAGTCAATTTCAGTAACGTACTTAATGAAATTGCCCTTTTGCTTCACCTGCTTAAAGGTTTCTAACGGAAAAGGTGCTGTGCCGCCCGTACGATGACAGGGCAAGCAGTTTTTATACATGACAGGTGCAATATCTTGGGTATAAGTAGGCGCTTGCGCCAACCCAACGCTTATGCTGCACAAAAAAACAATGACTGTTAAAACTAGTTTCATCACACAAAATCTATCATCAACCATTTAACAAATGTGTGTTTAATGACAAATGTTAAGCGCCTAATACTCCCCTCCTATTTTTCTTTTGTTCAAATCTGCCGAAGGGAATTTGGGCAAAGATACAGGCACTTGGGTTAACCCTGTGGTATCCGTTAGCGATTGCATAAACGCAATTATATCCTTCGTTTCGCTTGGAGTAAGATTAAGCGCATCGGGTGCTAAGGTTTGGTTATCGAGTTCAAAGCCTAAACCTGCACCCCCGCCACGGTTATAAAAATCTAACACATCTTCAAGTGTTTTATAAACGCCGTTGTGCATATAAGGGGCAGTGAGTGCCGCATTGCGAACTGTTACGGTTTTAAACGCATGACGGTTGAAATCAACCTTTTCTTTCATACGGCCGCCAAAGCGACCGATATCGCCATCCAGTACAGGATTAATTGTATCATTAGTAGCAGGTACACCCAATACCTCTGATTCGTTTTCGGCAAAATTGGGAGGGACTAAACCGCTAAAGGTGGGCGCAAAGTGGCAGGTAGCACAAGCCGCTTTGCCCATAAATAAGTTAAACCCGTTAATGGCTTGCGGGCTAAGGATGTTGGCCTCACCGCGCAAGTGCTTGTCAAAATCAGAGTTAAACGAGGTGAGTGTTTTTAAATACGCACCAATAGCTTCTGATATGGTGTGTTTTGAAATTTCTCCATTATAATTAGGGAATGCCTCCCTAAACAGTTGTTTGTATTCTTCGCTTTGGTTCAATTTGGCTGAAATCTCAGGGTACGAGGTGTTAAACTCATGCGGAGAGGTAATCACGTGCTCAAACTGGTTTTCGATTTTTTCAGTGCGTAAATCGTAAAAGTAACGTTCGGCAAACACGCTGTTGATAAGCGTTGGCGAATTGCGAGAAACCGTTCCTTTAAAATCCAAGGCAAGGCTGCGTTGCTCACCGTCGGTAAAGGCTTTTTGCGGGTTGTGGCACGATGCACAAGCCCTTTTGTTGTTAGAGGATAATACAGGGTCGAAAAACAAGTATTTACCCAATTTCTCCATTTGGGGTTGGGTAATCCCTTTTTTCACCATCGAATAATAGTCGGGATTAAGAAAATCATTGCCGAAAAAGTTATCGGCTAAATAGTTATAGGGTTGATTGATACCCGCGGGAGTATCGTACACAGTTTCAATACCCAACTGCAATTGGGCATCTTTAAACAATTTGAAAGCCGGATTTAAATATTCTCTTATGAATTCTAAGCGGTTAAAGGCATCAAAATCAGCATTTACGCTAAGATATTGTATAGCTGCCGATAGCTTAGTTTCAAGCTGTTGACCTAATTCACCCTTTAATTGGGGTGTATAAACCTTAGCCATGTATAACAACGGTTGCAAGGCATTTTGGCAATCTGCCAACGAGTTGCCGCTACCCGGTGTATCAAACCCGGTAATACCCATTGATGCAACACGCACTAATTGCAAGCGTGCAGCCTCAAACAAGTTGCGCTCTGACATATATTGTTTCTGCTGAAATAACTTTAGTTCGGTAAAGTTTTTACAAAGCAAGGCTATTTCATTTTTCAAGCCTTCAGTATCAGGCTGCTCCTCAAAAAGCATTTCATCTATCACCTGCAAACCGTGTGGTTGCAATACATTCATTTCACCGCTGTTCCGCTCGATTTTTGGCAACGGGGCACCGTTCACGTAATCCTTCACGGCAGTATTGTCAAAATACTCCAGTATAAACTCTATTTGCTTGTACTTTCCGCGCACATTCAAAAAAGCTTGACGGGTTTTCACCAAGTCAAACGTGGGTGCTTCTGCTGTATTCTTAAGCTCAAAAAGTGCGGTTTCAACATTTTGCAGTCCGTTACGGTATTCACCCGTAAGTTGCTCAAGGGCATTGGTACTGTTGCTGTAACTAAATGCAGATAGGATGAAAACCAGTACACTGATAATGAAGATTACAGTGGTTTTGCGTGAACTTAAAATCTCTTTTGCCATCATTATAATCGGAAACAAGGGGTGTTAATGAAAAAGAAGGAATACGGAGTTTCCGTATTCCTTCTGCTATTGATACTTAGAAAAATTATTCTACAATTAGTTTTTGAGTTTCGCCTTTATCGTTCATTACGATATAGGTTCCGGCAGCTAGGTCGGTAACGTCAACAATCTCAACATTACGCAACACTTTCACACGCTTGCCGCTCATTTCATAGATAGCGATATCGCAAGCTTTGTTCAGGTGCAACTCACGTGATACAGGGTTTGGATAGATAGTAAACACGTCGCTGCTTTTGATTTCTTCAACGCCTACCCAAGTATTTACAATGTTTTCCCATCCGGTAATTGCCATTGTTAATGAGTGGTTGTATGGGAACGCATTTGCAGGAGCAGGGTGTTGTGAGTTAAAGAACAAAGTTTTACCATCGGCAGAAGCAATCACACCTGTGATTTCAGCACCTTTAGGAGTAGCAGCAACACGTACTAAGTCGTTGATAGTTGGGTTTTTGATAGTCATGTCCAACATCCACATTTCGCAAATTTCAGTACCTGACGATTGGTTTTCAGCAGGAGTACGACCAAAGCTACGACCGTTCAAATCTTCAAGAATTAACATGAATTGACGACCGTTGATAGTCATAACACCCAAACCATCAGGGTTTGAAAGGTGTTTTGCAGGATAACCGCCGTTTACAGGCAATGAAGTAGGAGTATAAGGACCTCCCTCAAGATATATATCAACTTTGCTGGTAGCAGGGTCATACACCAATACACGACCGTAGTAGTCAATAAATTTACCTGCCATTACTGAATCTATAGCAGCTTGGTCGGTTCCGGTAAATGAAGGGTTACGGGTTTTGTAAGCCCTAGCCCAATGTGGACTCATAGTTGCGCCACCTGCTACGTTTGCAGTGAAGTTAAAACCGTCACGACCAGTTTCAGTCCAGTAGATTTTGCCATCAAGCGGACTGTATGCTACCCACTCGTTACGGTTAAAGATAGCAGCACCTTTAGCAAATGCATTAGTTGACAGGTTAGCTACTGAGTCAAATTTATCGTTTACAAGCTCAACCCATGAACCGTCAGCTTTCCAAGCATATAGTTTACCTTTTGTAAAATCATCAGCTTGGTCAGCTACGAATTTAATCCAAGGACCTGGAGACTCGTCAATACCCAAATAAATGGTTTTATGGTCAGGCATCATCGCGCCACCTTCCCAACCGGCACGGCCCCAGTTGTATTGCTTGCGGATAGCTTTAGCAGTACGTGGGTCAATCTCAACCATGTAGTTAAAGTTTTGGAATTTCTTAATGGTTTTGCCATTGAAATCACCGGGAATAGTAGTGCTGATTACCCAATCAGCTGTATCGCGTACACCGGCACCGCTACCACCCATCGGGCTTGCAGAACCAGCAGAAATAGAAGCATTGTTGGTACGGAACCACTCTTC
Source organism: Bacteroidota bacterium (assembly GCA_008933805.1). Taxonomy (NCBI): domain Bacteria; kingdom Pseudomonadati; phylum Bacteroidota; species Bacteroidota bacterium. The sequence continues at coordinate 270,973 of WBUH01000001.1, read as the reverse complement.
AGCTGTCCAGATACGACCGTTAGGGGCAGAAATACCTGCACAGTTCATACCTGTTTCACCTACGGTGTTTTTAAAATCTACGTTAAAGAATTTACCGGCACGGCCATCAGGAAGAGTTTGGTTAACGATGCTGATAGAACCATTAGAATTACGACGAACTTTGAAAGCCGTCATACCACCACCGTCACCAATTTTGTCATCGTTCCAAATCATCTCGTGGTTCACTGACAACCAACCCAAATCTTGGGTACCGGTAGCAGTATCAGGAGTAAATCCGATGAAATCGTGCCATTCTTTTGCAAGGGCAAAGCCATTGGGTTGACCGTTGTTACCTACGGTTTGAACCGAGTCGATACCACCTACAAAAAGAACTTGTGATTTAAGAGGAGATTGTGGCAATACCACTGTTGTTGCGTTGTAGTTTGCAGTTGCCTCAATCGGGAATTTGAATTGGGCGTTTGCAGTAGCGAAACCGCCAGCAACAAAGGCGGCCAATACGTACAGTTTTTTCATTGTTAAGTATGAGTTTGGGTGCAAAATTGACCCTGCACTGTAAAGAAATTGTCACTACTGCTTTACTAAAAAGGCAACAAAGAGTTAAAATACCTTTACCAAAACATTACCAACTAATAATATACACTAGTCGTATTATCAATAAATCAAGCACCCATAAGTCTTTACTTAACAAATACCATGTGGCGTTGCAGCATATTAATAAACCATTAACTGCCCTTAACTTTCATTTTTTTTATCTGTTTAAACAAAATAGGAACGAATTTTGTAAATTCGTACTAAGTATAATGAAACGCGGTTTAATTATAGTATGGCTGTTTTTGTACACTGCCCTTTCGGCAGTGGGCTTACCGCTTACTGTGCACTATTGCGAAGGCACCTTGGTGGGTGTTGAAGTAGTAGAAACCGAGAGTTGCTGTGGTAGCGAAATTCCGGACGACTGCTGTCGCGACGAACATGCCTACCTTAAATCTGACGAAAAGCATCCGCTGGCATCGCAACTGCAACCACCAACATTACATTGGTTTTGGTTGCCCGCAATTGAGTTTGGAGTATTGCAGGTATTACCTATCGCTGCACCAACTGCCAGCATTATTACAACTCCCCCCCACCCTCCTCCGGTCGACATTTATGTGAAACTGGGCAATTTCAGGATTTAATACATTTTAAACTTTTCATAGTGCTGCCACTACTATCAGGCTTAGCACTGCTTTTTCATTTATCAAAAGTTTAAAACAATGAATCCGAAAAAAATAAAATCATACATATATATAATAGTACTGTTTTTGGCCTCTACACCATTAACAGCACAAAACATCGTGCGGGGCACGGTGCTCGAGGAAGCTGGCAAAAGCCACGCACCCCTTGCCTTTGTAAATGTTTACTGGGCTAATACAACAAAAAGTACCACCACTGACACCAATGGTGTTTTTGCCATAACACAACCTGAAGGAAGCAACCTTTTGGTAATAAGCTATGTTGGCTTTATGGCTGATACAATCGAAATAACTCCGCAAACAGTATTACCTCTAAAAATTGTGCTTAAAAATGTACTTGAGGTAGAAGAAGTAGAAGTAACCGGCGAAACCCGTGGTTTGGTGCTTGACCGCCTAAACCCGATTAAGGCCACCATAATGACCGAAAAGGAGTTGTTTAAAGCCGCTTGCTGTAACTTATCAGAGAGTTTTGAAACCAACCCTTCAGTAGATGTTAACTACAGTGATGCCATTACAGGAGCTAAACAAATACAAATGTTGGGACTGGCGGGTGCGTACACCCAAATAACCTCTGAAAACCTGCCCGGTGTGCGTGGCCTTGCTGCACCTTATGGTTTGGGATATTTACCCGGTACTTGGATTGAAAGCATACAAGTAACCAAAGGGATAGGTAGTGTTGCCAACGGCTACGAAAGTATTACCGGACAAATAAATACAGAGCTGCGCAAACCCCAAGGCAAAGACAAGGTGTTTGCCAATGCTTATGTAAGCAATCAGGGCAGGTATGAAGGTAACCTTGTGCTTGGCCATGATTTAAACTCTAAAGTGAGCGCAGGTTTGTTACTGCACGGAAGCATACTTACCCAAAATGTGGACATGAACAACGACGGTTATCGTGATATGCCTACAGGCTATCAGTTAAACGGTGCCCAACGCTGGCATTTCAGCAACCACAAAACACTTGAGGGACAATTTGGTGTAAAAGCGTTAATTGAAGACCGTATTGGTGGCGACACCCGCTACGACGGCGTGAACCGTAACCCATCAGCAGGTGTATACGAAGCAAGGATTAAAACCGAACGCTTTGAGGTGTTTGGCAAAACGGGCTATGTATTCCCTACCAAAAAATACCAAAGCTTTGGGTTGATGTGGAGTGCTCTTACCCACAACCAACAAACCTTTTTTGGAAACAATAGTTACAATGCCCGCCAACAAAGCGTGTATGCCAACTTCTTATTCCAATCTATTATTGGCAATACCAACCACAAATACCGCGCTGGTATTAGCTTTTTGCACGATATATACCACGAAGAGATTGTAGTAAAAAACCAATCACCTGCTACCCCAAGCCGTGTTGAGAATGTGCCCGGTGCGTTTGTTGAATACACTTGGGAAGCTACAGCACGATGGATGCTGATAGGTGGTTTGCGTGGTGATTACCACAACCTGTTCGGCTTTTTTGCAACACCACGTTTGCACGCCCGCTACGACAGAGGCAACGGTACTGTAGTACATATTACTGCCGGACGCGGACAACGTACAGCTAATGTGTTTGCTGATAACTTACAGATATTTGCCACAGGACGTAATTTTGTGTTACCTGCCAACTGGCAAACTGCTACAGCCTATAACCTACGTCCTGAAGTAGCTTGGAACATGGGGATTAGTCTTACCAGCGAAATAAAAATAGGCAAAAGAAGTGCTACCCTTGAGGCTGATATATTCCGTACACAGTTTGAAAACCAAGTGGTTATAGACTTGGATAATACTGCAAGAGAGGTATCGTTTTATAACCTAAACGGTAAATCGTTTGCCAACAGTGCCCAAGTACAGTTAACCTATGAACCCGTACGCCGAATAGAAACCCGTATCGCATACCGTTACTACGATGTAAGAACACAATACCAAAGCGGGTTGTTACAACGGTACTTGCAAAGCCCCCACAGGGCGTTTATAAACGTAGCCTACAAACCTCGCGGTAAATGGGTGTTTGATGTTACAGTATCTTGGTTTGGACCAAAACGTTTGCCCAATACACAAGCCAACCCCGAAAGCTTACGCATGCCAGAGTATTCGCCCTCGTATGTATACGTCCATGCACAAATTACCAAAACCATTGGCAAACGCTGGGATGTGTACGTTGGTGGTGAAAACCTGCTTGATTTCAGGCAAGACCGCTTAATTGTTGACCCCGCCAACCCAAATGGCAATTATTTTGATGCAAGCATGGTTTGGGGACCTGTACAGGGTCGTATGTTCTATGCAGGTGCACGTTTCAGGATTAAAAAATAATATACACTAACATGAAGAAAATAGTAATTCTACTTGTTGCTTTTTTTACGGCAACAGCAACCATACAAGCCCAAGATTCAGCCATTAAAAACTTTGCAAAGGCTGACAAAACTTTTATTAAGCAACTAAACACCGTTTTAGAAAGCTATTATCCGCTTAAAGACGCTTTGGTTAAAACCTCGGCAACAACTGCGGCAACAGCGGCTACCGATTTAGCTAATACGCTTGAAAAGGCAAAAACAGATAAACTTACCGACGAACAAAAAACCTACTATACAGGCCACTACAGCCATCTTACTACCCAACTGCAATTAATTGCAGGCAGCAGTGATGTGGAAGTACAGCGCAAGGCGTTTGAGCAGGTTTCGTTAAGTATGTATGCGTTGATTAAATCGTTTAAGGCTAATGCTCAAACTGTTTACCGCCAATACTGCCCTATGGCATTTAAAGGCCAAGGAGCTTATTGGCTATCAGACAATGAGGAGGTAATGAACCCTTACTTTGGAAACAAAATGCTGCACTGCGGCAATGTTGAAGAAGAGTTTTAAGCACCGCCAACTCAATTAAGTATAAAACCACAAAGGCACAAAGTATAATACTTTGTGCCTTTGTGGTTTTATAAAAACGCTATAGCGATTATTCTCCAAACACCTCAAATACGGCATTCATTTCGTCAAAATCACGAATGCCCGGTGCTGTTTCAAATCCACCGCTAATGTTTATTCCGTATGGATTTAATGCCTTTAACTCGTTTTGCTGTTCAGTGCTCAACCCTTCCACATCAAACAGCACAGGCACCTGCAAAGCTGTTAATTTAGCTGCGTGTTCGGGCGTAACCTTTTTCACCAATATTGCCTTTACTTCAGCAGGCAAACTGTTTAGCACCGCCTCAAAATCGCCTGCGTTTGCATCCAGCTCCAAAATAATATTGATATCACTGGCTTCAAAGTAATGCAGCATAGCCGGTTCAGCAATTTGTATCCACTCAAAACCCAGCAAACGCACTATATCTTCAATCTCATTCAAACCTTGTGTAGGAGCAAACTCAGCAACCGCTGCAGGCCCTGATAGCCAGCCAATAATTGCCTGTGCCTGCACGGGCGATACATATAACGGGTTTTGATTATCAAAGCAAAAGCCTACCCACTCAACCCCCATTGCAGCCCCAAAACGGGCGTCGGTAAGGTTATTTACACTACCAAGTTTTATCTTGCAACTAGTATTCATTAATCTATTTAATACGCTAATGGCGCAAAGGTAATGCAAAACAAAGAGTTGAGTTTTTTTGAAATGGTATATGAAGTAGTAAAACTTATTCCCGAAGGGCGGGTAACCAGTTACGGTGCCATTGCACGCTATTTGGGTTCAGGTCAATCAGCACGAATGGTGGGTTGGGCAATGAATGCTTCGTTTACATCTCCTACCCCTGTGCCCGCACACCGTGTAGTTAATAGTGCCGGACTTTTAAGCGGCAGGCTCCACTTTTCTCCCCCCGAAAAAATGCAAGAGTTGCTTGAAGCCGAGGGTATTGTAATTGATAACCATCAGGTGGTAGACTTTGAACAAAAATTTTGGGACCCTGCTAAAGAATTAAAGATTTAGCCCATGTAAAATACACGTAATTGTATTGCTATATTATTAAAAAACAAAGGCATACTGCACAATTGATAAAACTTTTTATACAATATAAAAAATTTCTTTGTTGTTTTTGAATTTTTTTTTAAATCTTTGTAACATAATTATCAATTTTTATTTGGCTTATGAGAAGTACATCTACTAACCTAAGCAGTCGTTTTTCAGTTCCCTAACGAATTTTATCCTTTCGGGCAATTTGTTGCCCAACACTTTCCTACCCACTTATCAAACATCAACCAAAAATTAAACCCTATCAAAAGAAAAAACAATTCGGCATACTTAGTAATAAGGTGACCGTTTAAGCATTGCAGTCCTATCAATTAAAGCATTTTTCAAACCTTAATTAACAAATACCAATTTTTATGAAAAAAATCTATCTACTAACAGCATTACTATTTGCAGGCATGTGCGCAAATGCACAGTTCTACCAACACACTTACGGAACCACTAATGGTGAAGGCCGTGGCCAAGGTGTAAACACCTTTGCTACAGGACAAGGGCACATTGTCGCCGCTCCAACATGGAACACATCAACCACCACACAGGATATTCTTGTTGTGAACACCGATGTGAATGGTAACGTTAATGCGTTTAACAATACTTATTCGCTCATCCACTCATCGGGCGTAACCTTAACTGCTCAAAACACTATTCCTATTGAGTTTAGCAATGGTTCAGGCTACGGTATTTTTGGCTTGTTCTACGACCCCAGCGGTACAGCACTTCCCGGTATTTATTACCTTGAAATTGACGCCGCCGGAAACGTTGTGAACACCACAGAATATAACCCTGCCGGAACAGGAAGGTACGTGGTTGAAGTTGCTGACGTAACAGAATCATTAGGTGGCGGCGATTTTTACATTACCGGAACAATAGACCCTGTAGTAACAGGTGGCAGCTTTTGGATATTTGTATTAAAAATAGACCAAGCCGGAAATATAATATGGTCGACTATTCCTGATATTATTAACCCTAGCACTACATCATCACGCGACTGGGCAAAAGGGATTGTAGAAAGCCCTTATATGCCAACCGGTAACCAAGAAGTAGTTGTGGTTGGTCAAACGTATGCCAACGGAGGCTCTTCAGATGCATTCTTCTTAAGGTTAGACGCAACCTCAGGTGCTGCATTAGCAAGCCCTCTTATTTATGGTACTACCAGTACTTTTGAGGTGTTTGATTGTATAAAAATATCAAACAATGCAGCATCGGGCGGTCCCGGCTTTATTATCGGCGGAACTACTGATGCTAACGGAAGCAGCTCTAACCGCGATTTTTGGTTGATGCAAACCGATGACCAAGGAAATCCTTATTGGAGCTATACTTATGATTACAATGGCGGTTCAGGTAACTGGGACAACTCTACCGATGTTATTGAACGCTTAAATCAATCAGGTTTTTACGAATACTACCTTGGCGGTTTAACCGGTTCAGGTAATTTGGGAGGAACTGACTTGGTGGTTCAAAAAATAGATGACGTTGGTAACTCAGTTGCTGAGTTTACTTACGGTAGTGGTGCTGACGATATAGGTACATCACTTGACTATTTTGACGGCACCGGAAACGACGGTTTAAGTGTATTTGGAACATTTAACGGTGGCGCTGTAGGCTCAACTGACGCCTACCAAGTACAAGCTTACTTCAACGGTCTATCAGGCTGTAATGAAAGCTTTAGCACCTCATCCGCTGTGAGTGCCCCCGGTATCATCACCAAATACAACATCAGGCCAAGAATTTCTCTTACAAATGTTGGAATGTTTGCAACAAACTCAACTGCCAACGATGGTAACTTGTGTTTCGCAACCAGCATAGCAGGTGGTAGCAACGCCCGCTTAGCTCCTGCTGAACCTAAAGGAGATAAAGAAGCAATTGTATCACCCAACCCAATGAACCAAGGCAGCCCGGTTGCTATGGTAGAGTTGGAAGCAGAAACTCCTGCAACAGTAGAAATTGCTGTATATGATATGCTTGGCAAACAATACGTAAGCGGTTCGCATACCCTTGTAAAGGGTATCAACCAACTACCTGTCGACCTAAGCACAGCTAACATGGCTGCCGGTATGTATACTGTGAAAATTACTGGAATAAATATCAGCAAAAACATACTATTAATAATCAAGTAACCATCATATCATTTTGCTCATAATAAAAAGCGGGTGCCACAACGGCCCCGCTTTTTTTTGCAGTTACCCACCCAAACACTGCACTTACTCATTGGTGCTTGATGCTCCTCACTCAATGAAATAACTTGTAACTATTCTTCTAAAACCAAACGAAAAAATATCATGAAAAATCTACTATTAACTGCACTGGTGTTACTTGGCGTATCAGCCAAGGCACAGTATTTTCAACATGTTTACGGAACTGCCGACCCTGAAGAACTCCGCTCAGGGGTAAATACTTTTGCACAACCCCAAGGCCATTTTATGGCTGGGGTGACTCAAGACCCTGTTACATTCCAATCCTCTCTTATTGCCACCTATACCGATGTAAATGGTGCTCCAAACTTTAACAACGAATACCAAATCACTGACCCAATTACAGGTACAGTTAATACTGTACACTGGACTAGGGTTTTTGAAATGAACAACGGAGCCGGTTTTGGTGTGGTAGGTGTGCACCGCGACCCTGTTGCGGGTACTGCAAGCCCGTCTAAATTGTTTTACATGCAATTAGACCCCAACGGTAATGTGATGAATGTTTTTGACTATGCTCCAATACCAGGCACATACACATGGGATGTGAACATTGTAGGTAACGTTACTGAAAGTGCTACCGGTAATGAAATTTATATTACAGGGGCTCTACAAGCCAACGCTCCCTTGGTACATGTTTTTGCGATGAAACTAGACGTTATGTCCGGTGCAATCATTTGGTCTAACATTTACGATATTCCACACGGCTCACCTATATCACGTGAAGTGGGAATGGACATTATCGAAAATCCATACAACCCTCTTGGCCAACCTGAAGCCATGATTGTTGGCTATGCACACGGCATAGGTGTTACCAACGATGGTTTTGTAATCCGTGTAGATGCAAATACAGGGGTACTAAACCTGCCTTGGGCTATAATGTACGGTACTGCCAGCAGCAACGATGCTTTTTACAGTATTACTGTAGCAAATAGCGGAGCAGGTGGTAACCAAGGTTTTGTTATTGGCGGACATAGCAATGTAAACGGCAGTAACGATGCATGGTTGATAAAAGTTGACCCTACCGGTTGGGGCACTATTTGGTCTAACTTGTATGACTATAGCTTTAATCCCGGTTCTGACGACAATTGCAGAGACGTTATTGAACGCTTTAGCCCAATGCTAGGCCAATACCAATATTTTATGACAGGCTCTACCAACAATGGTTTCTTTGGTGGTGAAGATGTTTTGGTAATTAAAACCGACGATATGGGTAATGGCCTTGGCGAGTACACCTACGGAGGCGCAAATGGCGACAGAGGTGCATCACTTGACCAATACGATAATACTGCTGCCGACGGTCTTAGCACATTTGCTACCGGCGATTTAGCTGCACTTGGCTCAACCGACTTTTACCTAATCAAATCATACTACGACGGAAACTCAGGATGTAATGAATACTTATCAATACCAAACGTTACAACAGGTCCCGGATTATACTATGAGTATTACATAACTGATTTTAACGGATTCTCTTTTGGTTCGTTAATGGCCTCTTCAAGCACTGTAAGTGATATGAATTTGTGCTTCAACAACACTATACCCGGTGCCAGCAACGCCCGTATGGCGCCGGCTGAACCCAAAGGTGATAAAGAAGCGGTGATATTGCCAAACCCAATGGCACCAGGCAGCCCCGTTGCATTTGTTGAATTGGAAACTGATATGCCTGCCACTGTAGAAGTAGCCATTTATGATATGCTTGGCAAACAGTATTACAACGGTTCACATACACTGGTGAAAGGTAACAACCAATTACCGCTAGATATTAGCAATGCTAATATGGCAGCCGGTATGTACACCGTAAAAGTAACAGGCGCTTCAATTGCACAAAACATACTGTTAATTGTTAAATAAACCTACCGAATGCCCCAAGCAATTGTTTGGGGCATTTTTCTATCAAACCACTATCATTCCTAAGAAAACCTAAACTCTATCACATAATGAAAAAATACGTTTTACTATTTTCGTTGGCCGTTGCAGGAATATGTGCTAAGGCCCAGTACTTTCAACACCTTTACGGCTCACCCGATTTACAACAAACCATTTCGGGGGTAAACACATTCATCCAACCTCAGGGACATTTAATGGCCTCTGAAAACAACATAAACTTTAGCTCTGCATCAAATTTAATTGTAACCTACACGGATGTGAACGGCGACATTTTAAGTGCTCCGAACTTTAATAATGAGTACACAATAAGCGATTTAAGTGGTACTGTTCTTCACATTACTTCTGTAAATGTATTTGAGCTTGAAAACGGCAGTGGTTTTGGTGCTGTAGGCCTGTTTAACAACGGCACAGGTGCTGTTCAAGGAATATTCTACTTGCAGTTAGACCCTACAGGAAACCCGACCAATATTTTCAGCTACACCCCTGTGCCATTAACGGTGGCGTGGTACAATCTTATCAGTGTATCAGCTGTAGCTAAATCACCCGGCACTGATGATTTATATATCACAGGTTCTACCGAAACCAGCTTGAGCCAAAACTTTATTTACGCCTTAAAAATCAACACTGTGGGCGGAAACATCCTATGGTCAAGTTTTTATGATGTAATACAAGTCGGCTTCCCACAAAAAGAATTTTCAAACGATATTATTGAAAGCCCTTACATGCCATTAGGCCAACCAGAAGTAGTGATTGTTGGCGGCGGGTATGATTACAATTCTACCAGCACCGATGGTATATTTTTCAGGCTAAATGCAAATACGGGTGCCCCTACTTTCCCTTGGGCACTTTTCTACGGTACTGCCGCCACCAACGAGCAGTTTACATCCATAGACATTGCCAACAGCCCTGCCGGTGGCACTAATGGGTTTATTATTGGCGGTGTTGCTAATATGGGCTCGGGGAGTTCTGATTTTTGGTTAATGAAAAGTGACCCAACCGGAGGCACGGTTTGGTCTTCAACGTATGATTACACCGGAAATCCGGGGAATAACAACTTTTGCAACGACGTAAAAGAACGTTTAAACACATTTGCCCAATACGAGTACTATGCTTGCGGTACAACATCCAATGGAACTATGGGAGGCGCAGATGTATTAGTAATAAAAACTGACGATTTGGGTAACGGTGTGCCCAATGGTGAATTTGCCTACAATACGGGAAATGACGATATTGGTTATAACCTTGACCAATACAACGGCACCCCTGCTGACGGGCTTAGCATATTTGGAATATCGTATAACGGCGGTATTGGCTTAGGCGATGAGTACTTAATAAAATCATACTTCAACGGGCTATCTGGCTGTAACGAAACCTTTAGCACTCCCAGCCCGCAACCGGGTCCCGGTTTATATAGTGAAACCCGTTTGAACGATTTTGACTTCTTTGTTTTAAACAATTTATCGGTTTCATCAACCACACTTAGTGATGTTACTTTGTGCTACAACACATCAATTACTGGCGGTGATAACTCACGCATGGCTCCTGCTGAACCTAAAGGTGATAAAGAAGCTGTGGTATCTCCCAACCCAATGCAACAAGGCAGCTCTGTAGCTGTTGTTGAGCTAGAAACTGAAGCCCCTGCTGTAGTTCAAATCACAATTTACGATGTGCTTGGCAAACAATACTACAATGCCGAACACGAGCTTGTAAAAGGTAAAAATCAATTACCGCTAACGCTAAGCAATACCAACATGGCTGCCGGTATGTACACCGTAAAAATCAGCGGAACCACTATCAGCAAAAACATTTTGTTAATGGTTAAATAAGCCCAAAACTCCAACTCAATATATACCCCTGCAAGCAGTGCTTGCGGGGGTTACTATCAACCACTATCACTAAATAAAAGCTATCATTTTATGAAAAAAACCTTTTTTACCTTAACACTTTCATTAATGGCATACTTATGCCAAGCTCAGTATTTTCAACACGTTTACGGAGCAACTAGCAACGAAAACTGGCCATCAGGCGTAAACACATTTGTGCAACCCCAAGGACATTTTATTGGTGCCAACGGTTCAAATTCTGCTGGCGTTGCTGGGGTTTTAGCAGCTTATGCCGACAATACCGGCAACATTTTAGGTGCACCAAACTTCAATAATTTCTACACAATCGGAACGGCAGTAGGCTCTACTCACAACCTTAGCCACACCAAGGTATTTGAAATGAACAGTGGCGCAGGTTTTGGTGTTGTGGGTTTATATCAAAGTCCCGCAGGTAGCGGCGTGTACTATATGCAATTAGACCCCAACGGCAACATAATACCCGGCGGTACTTTTGATTATACACCGATGCCCGTACCGGGTTACATGTGGAATGCCATTGCTGTAGGTAACATTTCTAAATCAGCCTCAGGCAATGAATTGTACATAGTAGGTTCGCTGCAAGAAACCTCTACCACCTTTGATATACACAGTTTTGTTATCAAAATCGACATCATGACCGGCGCAATATTCTGGTCGCAAATATTCTCAGTTTCAAACACAGTCTCACCTGCAATTTCAAGAGACTGGGGATACGATGTAATAGAAAGCCCTTACATAGGAACATGGGGACCTGAAGTGATTGTAGTAGGTACTACTTATGACAATAGCGGAACCCGCACTGCCGATGGTTACTTGGTACATTTTGATGCCATATTCGGTAACATTACTTTCCCTTGGGCTGTGTTTTTTGGCACAAACAATTCTGAAGAGTACTTAACCTCAATTACAGTATCAAATAGTGTTGCCGGTGGTGGTACAGGCTTTGTTTTGGGTGGCCATAGCAACTATTTTAACGGCGGTGCCGACTGGGATTTTTGGATGGTGAAAACCGATCAAAACTGTGGTACTACTTATTGGTCGACTCTGCACGACTATGCCGCAAACCCCGGAGCAAACGGCCTTAGCTATGATGTAATGGAAAGGCTAAATACATCAAGTAATTATGAGTATTACTTGGCCGGAGAAACCGACAACGGCGTTTTTGGCAGCTCGGATGCAGTTGTATTAAAAACCAATGATTTTGGTGTTGCAGTTGCCAATGGTGAGTTTACCTATGGTGGTTCAGCTTATGATATGGCTGCACAACTTGACCAATACAACGGCACTTCTGTTGACGGCTTAAGCACTTACGGGTTGGGTACTTTTGCAACAGGAGTAGGTGGCACTGATGCGTATGTAGTGAAATCTTACTTTGATGGTAACTCAGGCTGTAATGAATCGTTTGCCACACCAATAGCACAAACAGGCCCCGGTATGTTTAGCGAATCTCAATTCAGCACCTTATCTACATTTAACTCAGCAATGCTTTTGGCTTTCTCATCATCAGCCAGCGATGCTCAACTTTGCAATACTTCATCAATCCCGGGCGCATCAAATGCCCGCATGGCTCCTGTAGAACCTAAAGGTGATAAAGAAGCAATTGTATCTCCCAACCCTATGCAACAAGGTAGTTCAGTTGCAATGGTTGAGGTAGAAAGCAACGAACCAACAACTGTACAAATTGCCGTGTATGATATGCTTGGCAAACAATACGCTGCCGGTAACTATACCCTTACTAAAGGTAAAAACCAATTGCCTGTTGACCTAAGCACAGCCAACATGGCAGCAGGCATGTACACCGTAAAAATCAGCGGCACTGCTATTAACCAAAACATTTTACTAATGGTAAAATAACCAATGTAATCACACTTTTATGCCCCGCAAGAACGCGTTCTTGCGGGGCTCTTTTTTGCAGTTACTTAGTCAAAAAGCACACTTACCATCCATACTTTAGCACTTACTCATTAGTTATTGCGCAGTGGCTGCATGCAATCGTAACTTGTTTGCTTATCCTACTTATTAATCAATGCATTAAACTATTACTATCATGAAAAAAATCTATCTATTAGCACTAGTACTTATTGGCTTTAATGCAAAAGCACAGTACTTTCAACACCTTTATGGCAGTGGCAACACTTGGGAAATGCTTACCGACGGTAACAACGCATATTCAGGTGGTAATGCAGGCCATTTTCTAATCGGCCCGGGTGGTTCAAGTTTCCCCGGCGACTTTACAATCAATGTCCAGCGAACCGATATGGATGGTTTGTTTAGTAATCCTCAAACTTTTAACTATCAGTATTACCTAACTGACATCACTAATCCGCCTGCAATGCCTGCATTCTTTAGTGCCGACCACATAAGAACGGTTGAATTTAGCAATGGAAACGGTTATGCAGTCGCTGGCTCATACCTAAGCGGCGGGGCTACAACAATGGGGATTTTTTACACACACATTAACCCAACGGGAAACGTTGTTACCTCAGCCGGATATTTTCAAAACCTTTGGGGTGTTACTCACACCAATGTTAGTGTTCAAGAGATTGTGGAATCGGTATCAAATCCCGGCGACTTGTACATAACAGGTTATCTAACCGTAGCAGGAACCGGAAACAATCGTGTTTTTGTTATTAAAATCGACCAAAACGGAACATTGCTTTGGGGCGCAACCTATGACATGACAAACAACTACAACACCGATTCTGATATGTCGCACGACATTGTTGAAAGCTCAAACTACAACTCAACATGTAGCTGTCATGAGGTAATGGTAGTTGGTGAACACATTGATAAAACTACTGCCGCTTCTCTACCCGATGCCTTTTTCTTGCGTCTAAACAGTAATACGGGTGTACCCACACAACAAGTTGATTTTTACGGCACAGCCGGCTCAAGGGATGTTTTTACATCTATCATTCAGGCCGACAACACAAACATTGACGCAAACGGTAACGGCTTTGCCATTGCGGGTTTCAGCGATATAAACGGTAGTGGTATTGATGCTTGGTTTATGGCGCTTGATTACAGTGGAGCTATTGTTTGGGACGAGCTATACGATTATAACCACCCCGCTGGTAATGTTGGCAACGATTACGCGATGGACCTTATTGAGCGAATGAACAGCAGCAGCAATTATGAATACTATTTAGCAGGTTATACCGACCAAGGCTTTTTTGGGTTTGATGATATGCTGGTGATAAAAACCGACGATAACGGAAATGCAGTGACAGGCGGCCAGTTTACATACGGCGAAGTTGATTTAGACAGAGCAATGCGCATTGACCAACTAAATGGCTACGGTACTGATAATGATGGAATAGCTATTTACGGATACACCTCATACATTTCACCATACTCTTTGGGTGGATTTGACCACATGCTTGTAAAGGCCTACTTTAACGGTGTTAGTGCTTGCCAATACGACATGAGGGATGCTGTACAAATCTCCGGTTCAGCTACACGCACCACTGCTTGGACAGGCGAGTATTGGCCCAACTCATTCTATGATTTTCCATTTTTGGTTGATTATTATCAAAACCTGCAAGACAATCAAATTTGCTATACCACACAAAATGCCGACGGCTCTAATGCACGCGTAGCCCCTGTTGCACCCAAAGGAGATAAAGAGGCTGTAGTTAGCCCCAACCCAATGGCACAAGGCAGCCAATTGGCCCTTGTTGAGGTAGAAAGCAACGGCCCTGCTACAGTTCAAGTAGAGGTATTTGATATGCTGGGCAAACAATACGCTGTCGGTAACTATACCCTTACTAAAGGCAAAAACCATCTTCCTGTTGACTTAAGCACTGCTAATATGAGTGCGGGTATGTACACTGTAAAAATTACGGGTACCACCATCAACCAAAATATTTTACTGGTAGTAAAATAATCGAAGGCTGCACAAGTACCGCAGGGAGCCTATCAGCTCCTTGCGGTTATTACAACCAAACTCATTTGCACTTAACCTTAATCTATCACAACATATGAAAAAAATCCTATCACTATTTTTACTTCTAATGACTATGGGCTCCCTGCTCATGGCGCAAAAAAGTCCGCCGGGTAAAATAACACCCAACGGAGAATTCGATCTTGTGTTTGACCGTTTTGGCAAACAACACAAGTTGGAAGATTTGATGATTAAAAAACCGCAACCCAAAAAGGGCAACGGTAACTCTATTGCCGAAAATTTGGTTATTCCGTCATACTTGCTTTGCAGTGCAGGTTACTTCGACCTGTATTTTGAAGAAGGCAGCGGCTGTGAAACCAATATGCCGGCACATGTGGCAAGGCGCAATGTATTGTGCCAAGTATTTACCGATATATCTGCATTTATTACTCCTGCAAATCCATCGGTAAAAGTAAATATATGGATACGCAACATTGGCAACATTGTTACCTATCCCATAAACTCAGGTGTATTGGGCGGAGCCACATCGTTTTACGTAGTACCAACCGTTACCCCCAACGTGGGCGGTATTATCGACGGACAAGTATGGAAAACCATCAACTCAGGTGTTGATGCGTATACCAACGTGGCGTCACCATTAGTTACTGCGGGTGCTATGCCCGGTGCAGGTAATTTTTACCACGCTATGATGGGCTTTAACTTTGTTGATTCACCCACTGTAATATGGCATACAGATTTAGCCACCACTACTGCATCAGGTAAATTCGATTTGTATAGCGTGGCGTTGCACGAAGCTACCCACGCGTTAGGCTTCACATCAATGATTGGACCTAATGGTGGTTCGGTGCTGGGCTCAAACTTCCCTTATTACACAAGGTACGACCTTAACTTGATGGATTTTAGCAGTGCCCCGCTTATTGTAACTCTTTCGCCATGCAGCTTATATGAGCACCAGTTCAACCCCTCAATTTGGGACCCCTCGCAAACTGTTGCACCCAATCCTTTGGGTAATCCCCATGTATCGGATTATACCGATTGTTTGTTGGCCAATATTTATGGCGGTTCGGTAAACCAAATTGTATACACACCCAACCATTATGAACCGGGGTCGAGCTTGTGTCACTTTGAAGACGAATGCTATAACCCCATACCCTACGGTAATAATGAGTATTACAACATGTCGAATGCGCAGGGTACAGGTTCATTGTATATGAAGCGGTATTTGAAACCCGAAGAGCGCAGTGTAATGTGCGACATAGGTTATAAAGTGAATACCACATACGGAAATATGCTTAACGTTAACAACAACTACAACTACGGGGGCAGTGCTTGCGCCGGCCTTGACGTGGCAGGTGTTAACGATGGACTTACCGGAATTGGCATATATGCGTGGACTACAACCCCTACCAATGTTATAAACATTAACGGTAGTGACTTGCTTAACAACGACTATAACGCAGACTCCTACGAATGTCTTGAAGTAATTAATGGTATGGGTAGTGTAACAGGAACCAGCGGTAACGCCTCTACCTCAATAGCATTTACTGCAGGTACCAGCACTGGTGCCGTTTTATTGCGTTATATACCCTACAACTCAAGCACAGGAAACAGGGGCGATATTACTTACTTGCATATGTACATATACAATGGCAGTTGCTTGGCAAACACTTGTGATATGTTGATGAACAGCGGATTTGAAAGCGGAACTAACTGTGGTGAAGTCAATTCACCCGATAATGCCGTGATTGATTGCTGGGAACCGCTGATTGAAAGTCCCGATTACTTTGTACGCGGTTGCACACCTTCTATTAACATAGATGTTACTGTACCCACAGGTATAGCAATGAGTACCCCTGCAACCGATACTTGGAACAGCAGTTGGTTTACAAACGATGCCTTTTTGGGGTTAGGTCATTATAGTGGCGGAGTTGAAGAAGTAGAACAAACTAAACTTGCCACACCATTGATGCCTGATGTAAATTATACCGTTACCTTCTGGGCTAAATCAGCCAATTCAACAGGTTCGGGTGGTGCATTATCGGGCAAAAACACAGTGGTTTTCAGAGGGGAAACAGGATTATTAGCACCTTTACCTTCAGGCTCCTATATGTCAACAGGTTATTATTTAACAGAAGTTACTGTTCCTGATGATGGTGAATGGCACTATTACACACTTGATTTCTCATACACCGATGTACCTTTTATGCTTGAAAACTTTATGGTGGGTAATATGGGACAAGACGGTGCTACCGGTGACTCGTATGTGTTTATCGACGATTTAACACTATTGCCTACCAACAACACAGCTGTTTTTAAAGCTCCACAAGGTTTATGCGGTGGTGCTACTACCATCCCCGATTTGTCTAAATATGTCTTCCCCGCTAACCACGCCATTGGTACATTTACCGGAACAGGGGTTTCATACAGTGGCGGTGTGTATTCATTTACTGCCCCATCAAACGGCATATACATTATTGAATATGAGTTTACGGGTATAAACGGCTGCAAAGTGAAACTATACAGCCAAATAAAAGTTTCACCTTCTCCACAACCAACACTAACGCTTAGCTTTTCACCTTCAGCACCTCCCATATATTGCACTGGTACAGAGTTTTCTCTAAAATGCGAAGGAGCTCAAACATACGCTTGGTATAGTGTTCCGGATTCAACTGACACCGTTCACAGAGATTCAATAGGAGCAATTATACCTTGTAGTGGTCCTTGCGACTCAGTGTTTGTTACCCCTCCCGGAATTGGCTATAAATACCACGTTATCGGTATTGACTCAAACGGTTGCAGCGACACTACAGGGATATTTATTCCCGTGGAACCTTGCCCCGGTGGTGGTGGTGGTGGTGTTAGAACTTTTGAAATGATTGAGGATGTTAAGCACTACACTACCAAAATTGTTCCCGGCACCAATAACTATAGCGTAATGGCGGGTACCATTTTCCGAAGTACGGGAGGCGGTGCCAATACTATCCACTTCTTGCTGTTAAACAACAACGGCGATGTAATCATATCAAAAGAATACCCATCAACCAGCACCGATGAGCGGGTGGTGGATATACAAGGATTTACCGATAATTTTAAAGTAACCCGCTGGTACATTGTATGCCAAGCCAACGGAGGTATTAAAATACTTTGTGTGAACAACGTAGGTAACCTGTTAGACCAACGCGAGTACAGAGACATGGCCGGGTTAACCACCTACCCAATGAATGCTACAGTTTGGACTGATGGAGGCAATGACCGTCGTTTGTTTATTTGCGGTTATCAAACATGGGGAGCTACCCTTGATTACACCACTCCTAAACAAGCCTTCTTAATGGATATCGACATCAACAGACCCAACCACATGGTGCGTCTAAACTCATACGGCTACAACTGGGGATGGTCTGGGCCGGGTTCACCCCTTGGCTATGATTATGACATGGCTACCCGCATGGCTGTTGTAAAAAGCAGTAATACCCTTTGGATTACAGGCAGTACCAACGGTATTGCCCCTATAGCTGCAGGTGGTCCGGTATTACCTCCTCCCAGAAGCGCAGCCATGAACCTTGTTGTTGACCCGTACACAGGTGCTGTACTTGCAGATAACAGCTTTATTGAGAACAACAGCAGTGATAACTATGATGGCCCATCTGATTATGGGGTTGATTTGATACAGGTAGATAACGGAAACTACATTTTGGGTAACTCTGCTAAGGTTGATTTAAACCCTGCCGCTATGCCCACTTGGCATCAAATGATACCCAGAGAGTTTAAATTGTGGTGGATACAACCTGTTGATGATAATTTTAACCCAATAGGAAGCCGCTCATTATATTGGAACAACATGGAGCATTGGGCATCACAGGCCATTGTAACAGGTGGCAACAGCATTACCGTGGGCACTTTAATACAAGGCCAATATTCAACCTGTATACCATTGCCACACACACCTGCACCTAACAACATACAAGTGAACATGGTAATGGTTGACCTTAGCTCAAACCCACCCACAACAGGTACCAGCAAAATCTATATGACCAGTACCGGAACCGGAGCAGTACCTTCTGTTAATTCGTACCATGATTTGGGTGGACCTCAATCGTTGATTGATTATCCGCCAAAATTTGCCGCCTTGGGTAAAAACTTCTATGCCATCAGTGCTCCTAAGTTTATCAACGGGCAACTTAACATGAAGGTGCTTACACCTAGTGCAGGTTTAGGTGTACAATGTGGTGAGTTCTCGTGCGCAACTACGTTTATCCATGTACCTATTACCAACACCGCACCGGTTTCACCTAACCCATCTGATATTCAGATGCTTGCTGGCACAACTATTAATCTTGAAACCCCATTCACCATCAACAACCCGCCTACTTGCCATGATATGGCCGGTAACCCTTCGTATAGCCAAGCTAACCCCAACCAATCGGGTAATATGTTTGAGGGTACAAGGGTATATCCCAACCCTGCTACCGATGCTGTAGTATTGGAGCTTGACAGGGAAATACCAAGCGGTACATACATAGATGTACGTCTGCACAACTTGCTTGGGCAAGAAGTGGCAAAACTGTATAGCGGTAACGCTCATAAGAAAATGCAGCTAAGATTGCCTGATTTACCCGAAGGTGTTTATTTTATTGAAATAATTCACGGCGATAATTCTGCATTTAAGCAAAAACTAATGATAGAGGCTAAACAATAAGCCTAATAACCGGTATATCAACCGTTATTTGTTTTTCTATCCCCGTTGACTGTGTCAACGGGGATTTTTGTTTTATTCTGATATTATTTATTGCATTTTCTAAAAAAATAGTCTAAACTTTGTATAATCTATCATTACAAAAGCACTGCCTATGAATGCATTACCTAAAAATGCTATGCACGACTACTATTAAAAAAAAGGAAAAACGGTCTCCCAAAAACAATACTATTCTATCAATCAAACCAATTAAAACCTATCATGAAAAAAACGATTTATTTGCTTGCGTTTATGCTGGTAGCTTTTGTATCAAAAGCCCAGTATTTTCAACACATCTATGGCACTTCTGATGTAGATAATCTTTCATCGGGTGTTAACATTAACATTCAGCCCGCCGGACATTTCATGGCGTCGTTTGCAAAAACATGCGGCGGCCTATCTACCATTCCCGTAGCCTATACGGATATGGCCGGAAACATACCCGGTGCTCCCTTTTTTGAGAAAGACTTGATGCTGCTTGACAATAACGGCAACCCACTGCACGTTCGCGGCCCACAAGTATTTGAGCTTGCAACAGGTGGGGGATTTGGTGTAATAGGAATGTACCACGACCCCTGCAACACAGGTATCTCAGGTGTGTTCTACATTCACCTCGATCCATTTGGTGTACCTATTGCCGTTTATGATTACCCTCCTGCTGTAGCAACAATGTACAGTGTGATTGAAGTGGGCGGTGTTGAACGTTCAGTTATTTCAGGCTTTGGTGATGTGTTTGTTACAGGTACAGTAGTTGATAACACTGGTCTGTTTAGTGTGTTTGCAATGCGTATAAATGAAGTTGGCGGTGGCTTAGTATGGTCTCACATCTACAATATTTTGCCTCCGGCCAACGGAAACGCTTGGGGTAAAGATGTGGCTGAAAACCCTGCCTCACCATTTGGCCCTCCTAGCATTGCGGTTGCCGGTATGGTTAACTCAGCATGGAGCGGTATTTGGCAAGACGACGGTCTTATTTTACACATCGATGCCGGTACAGGTCTCCCCGCACCACATCCTGTAATCCTAAGCGGCACACCTAACACTCACGACCATTTTAGCAGTATCAATGCAGCAATAGGCGGTCCTTTCCCTCCGGGCTTCATCTTAGGTGGCGGAACTATGGTAAACGGTAGTATGGACTTTTACATTTTACGCATGGACCCTGTTGTGGCAACCATGTATGTAAACAGCTTTGATTTTAGCCTTGCTCCCGGCTCATTTAACGAGTGCTATGAGGTGGTTGAACGTTTAAATACTGCCTGCCAGTATGAATACTACGCAGTAGGACACACTGATAATGGCCCTATGGGAGCTTTTGACGTGATGGTGGTGAAATTTGACCAATTTGGTAACGGTGTTGCCGGCGGTGAGTTTTTATACGGTAGTCCCGGTAATGATATGGGCCGCTCGATAGAAATATTAAACATGGGACCTCCTTGTGCCCCTCCTCCAATGCCTGCTCCGGCCGGTTTAAGCATTTTTGGTACTTGGGGTGGTCCTCCGGTAGTTGGTAACTTGCCTGATATGTATTTAATAAAAGCTTACTACAATGGTGTTTCCGGATGTAATGAGTTTTTCAGCAATCCATTTCAATTACCCGCAAATCCAACCATGCCTCACAGCCCCTTCTTCTCGGTTAATAACTTTGTAACAGGTAACCTAACAACTCTTGAACTACCTGTGCAAGATTTGACCCTGTGTTTTGCACCTGTAATTTTTGGAGGAAACAACAATAAAGTGGCTAACCCTAACAACGGTGACCAAGAAGGCGGCAAACAAGGTTTTGAACAAACCGCGGTGCTAATTCCTAACCCTGCTAACGGTACGGCTAAAGACGTAACGCTTAGCATATCTACCGAAGTAAGCGGTGAAGCTGAGGTTACCGTTTATGATATGTTGGGTAAACAACATTTTACGGGTAAATTCAATGTGAGCAAAGGCATTAACCAACTGCCCATTGAAATATCAAAAACCAACATGGCTCAAGGCATATACAGTGTAACTGTTAAAACCATTGAGGGTACACAAACCCTTAACCTTGTGGTTAAATAAACTCAATTACTAGGATGACCGTACTAAAAAGGGGCTTTATGCCCCTTTTTTATTTATTTTAGGGCATGAAAAATGGTTTATGCTTTATTGCCCTGCTTTTTGTTTTTGCCTGTAAAGCACCCACAACAGAAAGCACTAGCAAACAACCTGAATCTAAGGTTAATAATGTAAACAGTGAAGAGATTTCAAAAACTGAAGAAGAGGATTATTTTTTGAAACCAATAAATGATTCCATTATTACAGAGAAAAAAGCTGATAACATTGAATTTATAGAAAACCTCGAAAAATTTGTTTACGAATCAAGGCTTAGACCTCTTACCGAACAATTAGATGAAAATGATAATTTATTTGTTGGAGAAGATTTTTATATCCTAGGCGAATTCAACCGTTACTACTATGCAATAGCTTACACCAACCCTGTTGTAGGGATAAAAGATAATAGTAGCTACAGAGTATGGAAACTACCTGCAACACTTCCCGAGTTTTCGTATGTGTTTAACAGAGGTTTTGTTGAGATTAATGGTAAAAAACTGCTACACTTAGAGGGTTGTTATGAAACTCGTTGGTCGATGGCAAGTCTTAATCCGGGGTCATTTAATGAATACCACAAAACACTTCTGCTTATCAACCTAACAGAAAACACGGTTGTTTTTCACAAAACATTCAGTTGGTATGCAGAGCGCATAAAGGATATAAAAACACTTGAAACGGACGAAAACCCCGAATACGAATCACAATGGTATAACTATAATTACTCTTTTACTCCAAAGGGTATTGAGTTTTACAAACTATCAAGCGCGAGTAAAGAATGTAGTCAAGAAAAAGAAGCCTTTGTAACAGCGCAAAAGCGCCCCGATTTCTACTACCAATACTACCCCAACGAAAAAAAATGGGTAAAACATCTTAAACATTAATATAATTTCCCCTTTAATTAAAACCCTCAATGATAAAAAACCTTATTGTTGCCTTACTAGCTTTGTGCTGCTACCCTGCTATTTGCCAAACACAAACCACAGACAGTATTATTAATATAGCAACCCCGGATAGTATTTTTTGGGTGGATGATTTGGAAAAGTTTGCAGACAAGAATAATTTCATGTTTATAAATGATAGCGGCGCTGATTTTATTGAAGGCGAGGATTATTACTTCATTGGTCAATGGTTTAGCGGGTTTATGGGAGGCGGTTATAATTGGTCAGATGTACATATAGCGATAAAAGACGGGAAACGTTACCGTGTTTGGTATTTGCCTGAACCCATCCCGGTTTTCACCACAATTTCGTATTGGGATACCACAATTAATAATCATAAGTGTATAGTTTTAACCACCCAGCTAAATAATATACACCACGGTTATTCTGTGGTTATGACCTACGGCGACTACTGGGCCGAGAGTTTAAATATTATTGATATTGAAAATAATGAGGTGCTTTTTTCGTACAAGGTAGCAGAGGAAAATAATTTTTTCTATCAATGGGATTTGGAAATGTATGACGGATCTACTGGTGATGGAAAAACCCTAACAGAGGAAGAGTACGATAGTATTTACTCTTTTAACATATCGCAAGACCTTTATTTTATTGATACCAGAACCCTTGACACTATTAGCAAGCTTGATTATAGAGACACATCATGGTCTTTAGTGTATGATTATAATTTTAATGATGATAAAATAGAGTTTTATAAACTTAACATAAACGTTGAAGACAGGGAAATTCCAGAAGCCCATTCTGCTGCTTTAGCTGAAAGAAAAACACTATTGCCTGATTTCTACTACCAATACATCCCCGAAAATAAAAAATGGGTGAAGAAAATCCCCACCCATTAGTTTATACGTTAGTTTAAAACGTTAATCAATCTTCAATACGGCCATAAACGCCTCTTGGGGTACTTCAACCGTACCTACTTGACGCATACGTTTTTTACCTTTTTTCTGTTTTTCAAGCAGTTTACGTTTACGGCTTATATCACCACCATAACACTTGGCAGTTACGTCTTTACGCAAAGCCGATATGGTTTCACGGGCGATGATTTTTTGCCCTACACCCGCTTGTATCGCAATTTCAAACTGTTGTTTCGGGATAAGCTCTTTCAGTTTCTCGCAAATTTTCTTGCCCCAATCGTAAGCACGGTCGCGGTGAATAATCGCCGAAAGTGCATCCACAGGCTCTTTGTTCAAGAAAATATCCAATTTCACCAAATTAGACTCTTTATACCCAACCGGATGATAATCTAATGAGGCGTAGCCTTTAGAAATGGTTTTCAGCTTATCATAAAAATCAAATACTACCTCTGCCAACGGAATTTCAAAGTTCAATTCAACGCGGGTTGTAGTAAGATAAATCTGATTTTTAAGCAATCCCCTGCGGGTTAGGCATAGCGACATGATGGCACCCACAAAATCGCTACTGGTAATAATTTGTATATGTACGTAAGGCTCTTCAACCTTATCAATTTTTGAAGGGTCGGGCAAATCGCTGGGATTGTTCACAATCACCATTTCTTCTTTGGTGGTGTATGCGTGGTACGACACGTTGGGGACAGTAGTGATTACCGTCATGTTAAACTCACGCTCCAAACGCTCCTGTATAATCTCCATGTGCAGCATTCCTAAGAAACCGCAACGGAAACCAAAGCCCAACGCTGCTGATGATTCAGGTTCAAAAACTAATGAAGCATCGTTTAGTTGCAGCTTGTACATGCTTTCGCGCAGCTCTTCAAAATCGTCGGTATCCACGGGGTAAATTCCTGCAAATACCATCGGCTTCACATCTTCAAACCCTTTAATTGCTTCTTCGCAAGGTCTTTCTGATAAGGTAATCGTATCACCCACTTTTACCTCGCGGGCTTCTTTAATCCCTGAGATAATGTACCCCACATCACCCGTTTTAATAACATCACGGGGTTCTTTATCCAAACGTAGCACGCCTATTTCTTCCGCAAAATATTCTTTTCCGGTTGCCATAAACTTTACTCGGCTGCCCTTGCGCATTTCACCGTCAACTACTTTAAAGTAACCGATAATCCCCCTGAAAGAGTTGAACACCGAATCAAAAACAAGCGCTTTCAACGGAGCATCGGGAGTTCCTTTAGGGGCAGGTACACGTTCAACAATGGCACGCAAAATATCCAATACCCCCATACCGGTTTTACCGCTGGCAGGGATAATATCTTCGGGCTTGCAGCCGATAAGATCAACTATTTGGTCGGTTACTTCCTCGGGCATTGCACCGGGAAGGTCCATTTTATTAAGAATGGGTATGATTTCAAGCCCTTGGTCAAGTGCCAAGTAAAGGTTTGAAATTGTTTGCGCCTGAATACCTTGTGATGCATCCACAATCAGCAACGCACCTTCGCAGGCTGCAATAGAACGCGAAACTTCATACGAAAAGTCAACGTGTCCGGGAGTATCAATAAGGTTTAGGGTATATTTCTTGCCATCCAATTGGTAATCCATTTGTATGGCGTGGCTTTTAATAGTGATACCGCGCTCGCGCTCCAAGTCCATATCGTCAAGCACTTGTGCTTGCATCTGGCGACTGCTAACGGTTTGTGTATATTCAAGTAACCTGTCGGCAAGAGTACTTTTGCCGTGGTCGATGTGTGCGATGATACAAAAATTGCGAATATGCTCCATGAAGGTGCAAAAATAGCTTTTAAGGACGTAAGTTCATCCTATTGAGCAGTAAAAAGGAATAAGAAATTAGTGTTTGGTGATTTTTTTGGTGTGAGTGAAGGATGAACCATCGGTTGCGGTGGTAGTTACCTCCATAAAATAGATACCTGCGGGAACTTCGCGCACATCTACTTTAAATGTATTGTTAAGACCTTCCAAATCTGCTTTAACAGCAGGTACAATATCTTGACCAAGAAGGTTAACGATTTTCACTTCTACTTTTGAAAAGTTATTAGCCACCAATTGAACTTCAACTGTAAGTTCAGATGAAACCGGATTTGGATATGATTTGATAACAGGGTTTTTATCACCGGGGCCTGCAGGTGCGTTGCCTGCTATTGCCGCTGTACCAAACATAATAACTGAAAGTATTGTAAGTAAAATTCTATTCATTCAATGCTACAATATTAAAATATTTTTTTTAAAAACAAATAATCGAGTTATCCCCGTTATTGAAAAAAGTGTGCCAAAAGTGATTATTTAACGTGAGCAGCTCTTCGCAAGCGGTCGTTTATTGCTCGTCCTAAGCCTGTATCGGGCAACAACTCAGCATAAATTACTTTCATCCCCTTTTTATCCAAGAGCCGCATGGCAGCAAAAATGTTGCTCGCTGCTTCATCTAAATCCTCATTTTTCGATAAACAAACCTGATTCTCTTCTCTAAGTAGCTGAATATGACGCGAAAAAGTAATTGCTCCGGTATATACTAAATTATCCACAGGCACGTTAGCGTCCTCTACCCTACCCAACACAAAACGTGCATGGGGGGCATAATGACTATCGGTTTGACCGGGGGCTTGGGGGTTAGAGTGTTGGTTGATATTCACCTCCATATCCCCTATTACTTGTTTTATTTTTTCGATAGATGTACCGCCTAAACGCAGTATTTCGGGCACAGGTCCGGCAAAAGATATAATTGTAGATTCAATTCCCACCTTACTGGGGCCGCCTTCTAAAATATAAGGTATTTTATCACCTAATTGGTCGCTTACATGTTGCGCCGTAGTAGGGCTTACGTACCCAAACGGGTTGGCACTTGGTGCAGCCAACGGAAAATCTAATTGTGATAATAATTGCAGTGTGAGAGGATGATTGGGCACTCGTACGGCCACAGTTGGGTTGCCTGCGGTTACCAAATCAGGTACGATGTCTTTTTTACGTAATACCAGCGTTAGCGGGCCGGGCCAAAAAATATTAGCCAACTCAACCGCCTGTGGGGGAATATTTTCAACCCACTGGTGTACCGCATCAATGCTATGGGTATGAACAATCAGAGGGTCGAAAAAAGGGCGGTTTTTTGCTTTAAATATCTTGGTTACGGCGTGTGTATCAAACGCATTGGCAGCAAGGCCATACACTGTTTCGGTGGGTATTGCCACCAACTCACCGTTTTTTAAATATTCTACCGCTTTATCTATATCCGTCCCTATCATCATTTGCTTTTGGCTATTTGCCTTTAGCCGTTGGCTAAACCGAATTATTCCATTCCTTCACGCTTCAAGCCAAACTTCTCAATCTTGTTGTACAAGTGGCTGCGTTGTATATCTATTTCGCTGGCGGTTTTGGCAATGTTCCAGTTGTTCTTTTTCAGTTTTTCTTCGATAAAGCATTTTTCTGCATAATCTTTAAAATCCTGAAAACGATCGAACTTCTCGTACATCGATTTGCCGCTACCGGCCCTGCCGGGATTAGCATAGTTCACCACGTCCTGGTCGGTAATTTTTGTATCGCTCAAAATCACCAAACGCTCTACCACGTTGCGCAATTCGCGGATGTTACCCGTCCACTCGATAGCCTTCAATGCTTCAAGCCCTTGCGGGGTAAATGTTTTGCGCGATAAACCGCTGTCTTCACAAATTTCTTTCAAAAACTTCTCGGCAATCAACGGAATATCGTCCAAACGCTCATTTAGCGTGGGAACGTGTATTAATATTACGCTCAAACGGTGATATAAATCCAAACGGAAATTACCAAAGTCTATTTCTTTTAGTAAATCCTTATTGGTTGCCGCAATTACGCGCACATTTACATCTATTTCTTTATCACCGCCTACACGGGCTATTTTACCTTCTTGCAAGGCACGCAACACTTTTGCTTGGGCTGATAGACTCATATCACCTATTTCATCCAAGAATAATGTGCCGCCGTTGGCTTGTTCAAACTTACCGATGCGCTGTTTTACAGCCGATGTAAACGAGCCTTTTTCGTGCCCGAATAATTCGCTTTCTATCAACTCTGAAGGAATGGCAGCACAGTTCACCTCTACCAATGGGGCACCGGCACGGTTACTTTTTTCGTGTATCCAGCGGGCCACCAATTCTTTACCCGTTCCGTTTTCTCCTGTAATCAGTACACGGGCTTCGGTAGGAGCAACTTTTTCTATTGTTTCAAGAATTGATTTAATGGCGGGCGATTCGCCTATTATCTCGCGGGTTTTGGTTACCCTGCGTTTTAGTATTTTGGTTTCAACCACCAATTTGTTTTTATCAGCCGCGTTGCGGATGGTAATTAACAAACGGTTCAAATCGGGTGGTTTTTGTAAAAAATCGTATGCACCTTTTTTGGTAGCTTCTACGGCAGTTTCAATAGTGCCGTGGCCGCTTATCATTATAAAAGGAACATCGGGGGCAAGTTCTGCTGCTTTGCTCAAAACTTCCATACCGTCCATTTTGGGCATTTTAATATCGCACAGCACTACGTCAAAATCCTGATTCTCTAATTTTTCAAGCCCCGCCTGTCCGTCGGCGGCTTCATCAACTTTATACCCTTCGTACTCAAGAATTTCTTTCAGGGTATTCCGTATGCTCTTCTCGTCGTCAATAATCAGGATGTTTGCCATATTAAACTGCCTAAGTGTATAATTTATTAAACAAAGGTATCAAACTTTGGGTAAAATTTTGAAAAAGTCAATACACAATTACCAAATGTGGATAACGAGTAGCTTACATGGGGATTTCCATCGATTTTGATAGTAAAAAAATGGCAGAAGAGTAAGCCGGGTTTTGTTCATCCCGATATTTCGAGACTGCTCATCATTTATCTAGGCAAGCCGTTGCCGACCTGCTCGTGCAACCTACCCTTCCCGACAACCCGCCTTGCGGCAAGTTATGGCGCGGGCCGCGCTTTGTCCTGATACATCAGGACGCCGGGGTTTATTTGGTCTTACAACCCATGAGGTTTACCCCGCCCCAGTGTCGCCACGGGGCTCGTAGGCTCTTACCCTGCGTTTTCACCCTTTCCCCATCCCGACACGTCAGGGCGAGGTGGTTATTTTCTGTGGCACTGTCTGTACGTTGCCGCACCTTGCCGTTAGCAAGCATGGTACCCTGTGTTGCCCGGACTTTCCTCCCCGATTACTCGAGGCGATGAACCTTTCTGCCATTGCAAAGGTATTGATATTTTTAGTGGGACGCACGGGACAGCGGGACAGTTTTCTCAAACGCACTAAAACAAAGGATGTCGCATGGTTTTACTTTATGATTTTTTGCTGGGACAGTTTGGGACAATAACCCAAAAGTAATTAGCCATTTACTAATTGAAAATCACTTTCACCGTGCCTTAATTTTTACCTTATACCTGCCAAAAGCTTATTTCCAGTGCTGCAAATCAACGGTGGCACTAAAGTATATCAGCCTGCCAATTTTAGGACCGCCATACACTTGTATCACTTTGTTATTAAGTACGTTGTTTGCTCCCAATTTAAAGGTGGTATAAATTCTTGATACTACGTAGTTGGCCTGCACATCCACCATATCATACGTAGGCACATCGCCTGTAAACTGCGGCGAGCCTTCAAACCTAAAGCCTTGCACCCAACGGTAGTTAATACCGTAGCCCCAGTTTCGGATACGCAAACTGCCTATTTTGCTGCTTATCTCGCGCCCGTTAACACCAATGTTAAACTTATGGGCTGGAGTGTTAAATGCAGGAATAATAGGGTCGGTGCTGCCTCGGCGATCAAGTATATTCCAGCTATAGTTCCCTACAAAATTCAGGTAGCTTTTATAAAAGTAATTGATACCCGCTGAGAAACCTGTTGTTGTAACTGCATCCTTTGAGTTGGTAGTTACACGGTAAATATCAGTACGGGTAGGGAAGTTTGTATTGGTATCAATCTCTAAGTCAACCCCAATTTTATATCCCAAAAAGTCGTTGTAAATGCTGTAATAATAACTGGCATCAATAAAGATGTTTTTATTGATAGTGGTTCTGTAACCTACCTCAGCCGACTTAACCCGTTCAGGTTTCACAGGGTCTACATCAAAATATTGCAGGTTATTGCGATTTAAAGTATTCAGATAGGTGATGTAAGAATCAGTTGTAACAAGGTTTTTATAGCCTTCAAGGTTGCCCACCAACGTTGCACGCCCTACGTTTAAGAAGAAATACTGGTCGGTAAGCGTTGGATTACGAATAGCTGATGCAAATGAAACACGAAAAACGTGCTGCTTTTCAGTATAAACAAATGAAACAGCAGGAGAAACCAAGTGTTTAAAGTTTTGATTTTTATCTACCCTAACCGTGGCATTTATCTTTAGCTTTTCTTTGGCCAGTTTCTTTTCAGCACCGGCATAAATACCGTATTCAAAATTGCTGATACGCTTGCCGTTGGTATCAGAAAATATGGTTCCTTCAGAATATGGCCGGTATAACCGTGCGCTGGCCCCTACCGTTATTTCAGCAAACTTTGGGGTAAATTTATACTCACCTTGTGTGTGGTACAAAGCCGATTTATCAAAAAACAACGACCCGCCTTCGGTAATTTTACGGCTGATGGTGGCACGCAAAGCTGAGTCGTACTGGGGTGTACCCGGCTCGTAGCGGGGAGTATTAAAGAAGTTTTTAGAATCGGCAAAATCGCTGGTTTCGTTGTGCCATTTCACAAACGAATCGCGGTAGTTGTTTTGCACAAAATCCTGCCTTCGCTGCTGCAACGTTGTATCACCTGACTGGAAAGGCGGAAATCCGGGCAATGCCCTCACCCGTTTGTCAATGTTTTGGTTCCAATAGTTAGCATAATCAATCCCCCACTTGGCGTCTTCTTTTGAGTTGTTTTGCATGATAAGTGCTGTGCGGAAAGCATCGAAAGAATTACCTGCATTTTCGTGGGTGGCATATATCCTAAAGAAGAACTTGTTCTCTTTGCGTATCTCTACCTTGTTCTGAAAAAACAAAATATCACGCAAACTAAAACGGTTATCCCCTTGATACACAGTAGTACCTGTACCAAAGTTAAACGTATAAATAGTTTCAATATCTTTTTTGAGCTTATAGTGCGCTGCCACACCCAACTTAGCGTTTTTGGTGTTGTAATCTACCAAGTCAGTTTCTTTGTAACCGGTACGATGGTAGGTACCCAAACCGGGCGAAGACACTTGTCCTGTTCCGTATGATTCATCACCGTAAATATTTACAGCATCCCATCCGCCGGGATTCCCTGTTTTTGAGCGGGATTGAGGGGTAGCCTCGTAGTTCTCGGCTTCCCAATCGCGGGCTCCCATGTAGAAAAAGTTAAACTTATAGGCAAATTTCTCTTCGCCCTTTTTGTTTTTAAATACTTGAGCAAAGCGCACTGCGGTTTCATGCAAACTGCGCTCTCCCACCTTCACCTGTGCCATAAAACCGGGGTGCTGAAAGGGGCTTTTAGTGGTCATGTTTATTACCCCGTTAAAAGCATTAGGACCATAGTATGCACCGCTGGCGCCTACTATCAAATCCACCTTTTGTATATCCAACTCACTGGCTCCCAAAAAATTACCTAATGAAAAATTGAGACCGGGTGCTTGGTTATCGCTACCGTCTATCAATTGCAGCGAACGTACAGGCGAAGTGCTGTTGAACCCGCGTGTGTTAATAATTTTGAACCCGATACTGGCCGAGGTTAAATCAACCCCTTTTAAGTGCGAAAGTCCTTCGTAAAAATTAGCAGCGGGAGTTTCTTTAATGGATAACTGATCGAGGGTTTCAACCGTTAGCGGGGCTTGCTTTTGCTTTTCGGTAATCCGCATGTCGGTTATTTCTACCTCCCCTATTGTTTGCACAACAGGCTCCAGTCGTATGGTTAGTGGCTTGTTATTTTTAACCTCAATTTCTTGAGATAAATAGCCCATAAAGCTCACCACTATAACAACGGGCAACGGCTGTTTTACCTCTAAAGTAAAGTTACCGTCAAGGTCAGAAACAACACCGGTTTTTGCCACTTTAAGTATAATAGATGCCCCTATCAAATCTTCATTAGTCTCGGCATCTTTCACTTTGCCCTTAATAAGCGTTTGGGCTTTTAGTGAAACAGAAATACAAAAAAGGGTTATTACGGTAGCAATAAACTTCATCAGCTTTGTGGGTAATTGGTTTTGTAAATATATACCAAACTGCCCAAAAAGCTAACTGTTTGTGCACCAAAATAACCCCGTGCTACTTTATCGCTTAAGTCTGTACCAAGCAATCACATCAGTTTGTGGTATTTTACCTTCAAAACCTAATGCACGCAGCCTATCAACCACCTGCCCTCTGTGGTAGCCGCTGTGGTTAGTTATATGCAACAAAATCTCATAAATAGGCTGTTCAAAGGGTTTGCCCTGCAAGTTGGTGTACGACAATATTTCTTCTAAATAAGCGTCGGTCTTATCATCCAACAGCCGAGTGTAGTTTTCGCTGCTCACTAAAATTGCCTTGCGCAACACATCGTAATCCCCTTCAAAACTTTTTGAGGGCATAGGAGCATTTGCATTGCCCGTAAGGCGGTTGTACCATACCGTTTGCGCATCCCATATATGCGTATATATTGCTTTTATGCTGTTATAACTTCCTTTTGCTTCGGCTGCAAATAAATCTTCGGGTATTGTCTCCAGCAATAATCCATTTGCCCAATGATTTGCCTCGTGTAATTCTTTTAAAACGTTTATTGTTTTCATACAAGAACAATATTTATGTAATTATTACGCAAATATACAACACCTACTATCAGCCGCAATGCTTTGGCTAAGATTTTTGCGTTAAAATCACGCAAAATATTCTTTTGCTCTAATAAACAAGCAGTTAATTTTACAAACTCTCAGTTGCTAGGAGATGTACACTTTAAGTTAAGTTTTCGACGAACGAAATACGTTTACACAATAAAGCAGCGTTTATGTGCTTGTAACAGTCTCTTAGTAAAGAATATTGCATCATACAACTATTATAAACGCATCCAACCTCAAACCTAATTAATACGTCAATAGTAAATATGAGAGTTAAACTAGCACTTATTGCATTCCTTATAATCTCAGCACAGGCGATTGCCCAAACTGATGAAGAGCAGAAGCCTACACACCAAATAGGTGTAAATGCTTCACTTTTTATCAAACAATTCTTATCGTTTAACAACACAATAGCAGGAATCAGCCCTTATTTAGTAACCTATAAATACATCGATGACAATCAAGGCTGGCGTATAGGCTTAGGCGGTAGTAATACAAAAACAAAAAACAACACAAACAGCCCTACGGGTTTAAGCTCCAACTCAAACATGACTATCGATACCCGCTTGGGATACGAATGGCAAAAGGGCCTTGATAAACATTGGCTGCTATACTTCGGTGTTGATGCGGTGTATTCATACTCAAAATCGCGTTTTACAAGCTCCGTACTTGGAGGAGGCTTCCCTCAAAAGCAAGAAGAAATGATTTCAAGCATTGAAGGCTTTTCTGCCGGCGGCGGACCTATTTTAGGGATTGAGTTTAAAATAAACAAGCGAATAAGCCTGAACGCTGAAACTACAGCTTATGTAACTTATGGAGAGAACCGCAGGCGTGAAATAAACACACAGTTTATAGGGTTTGAGCGGAACGAATACAGTGCCCTCTCAAGGGTGCTTGTTACAGTGCCCACGTCCATATTTTTTATCATTAACATTTAGTACAATATTTTCGACGAAATACATTGAAAAACATTGCCTTACATAAAAAATCGAGTAATTTTATACTTGCAATGCTGCAAGTAAGGGGATGTATTGCGGTACTGATTGTTTTTGCAGCAATTGTAAGCACTACAGCGCAGGACACCGCTAAACAACAGCTAAAACATCAAATAGGAATTAACTCAACTGCTTTTGTGAAAGAATTTTTGTCGTTCAATACTATTACCACTGCCGCAGATAATCCCTATCTGCTCACCTATAAATATATAATGGGTGGCAGCAATGTATTGCGCGCCGGTTTGGGTATCAAATTTCTTTCACAAAAACAATCATCAACAACAAGCGCAAACCTACCGGATTCGAGTTTGCTTAATTATTACTTGCGCATAGGTTACGAAAGGCAATTTACCTTGGCAAAACGTTTAATAGGTTATGCAGGAGGTGATATACGCTGGCAGTACGAAAAATCAGTTTCAAAAACCACTGTTACTCCTGTACCGCCTAACCAAGTATCCTCTATAACTACAAGAAACATCGCATTTGGCGGAGGCCCTGTGCTTGGAGTAGAGTTTATAATGACCCGCAGGCTTAGCTTAAGTGCTGAAGGGGCATTGTTATACTTTTACAGCGAAGAAAAAACAACAGCCGAAGACAGCCGCTATCCTTCGCTAACCACATCAGATTTCACAGCAAAAAATGACGTTGCATTTTCATTTCCCACAACTGTATATTTTATAATAAAGATATGAAAACTAACACTATCAAATGGGCATCATTATTTGCATCGGCTTTGCTATTGGCCGTTGCATGTAAACGGGAAGCTCCAAAAAATGAAGAAAGTTTTAAAGCGCCTTTGCTAGCTCAATCTGCCTTTGATTACGAATCAGGGACTACTCATGTATTTTTCTTTGACAGACAAGGAAATAGAATAACAATTAATAACGACGTAGCTGCACTGGGAAGGGTATTGTTCTATGAGAAGTTCATGTCGGTAAACAATGCGGTATCATGCGGCAGTTGCCATAAACAAGAAAACGCCTTTGCCGACCCTAACCGTTTTAGCGCGGGCTTTGCAGCCGGATTAGGAACAAGAAATGCACCGCCAATATTTAACCTTGCCGGAAGTGGTAACTTTTTTTGGGACAGCCGAGCCAACGATTTGCGTGAAATGGTGCTGATGCCAATACGCCACAATGTGGAAATGGGCATGGAAAAAATAGAAATGCTTGAGACAAAGCTAAACAAAGTGCCTTACTATGCCGAATTGTTTAACAAAGCTTTCGGTTCATCGCAAGTAACCACAAAAGGTATTAGCGAAGCGTTAACGCAGTTTATTCTTTCAATTCGTTCTGAAAACACATTGTTTGAAAAGATTGGCATTGATGCACTAAATGCACAAGAAAAACAGGGCTTTGAAGTTTTTAGCGGCCTACATTGCCAAACCTGCCATGGTCCCGCTACTGCGCCCTATTACAACAGCGCCTCGTTTAACATAGGACTTGAAAAAAATTACACAGATAAGGGAATGGGCGAACGTGTAAGTTTTCCTGAAGCTGAAGGTCTTTTTAAAGCCCCCCCTTTACGCAACCTTGCCGTAACAGCTCCTTATATGCACGACGGACGTTTTGCAACGCTTGAAGAAGTGGTTGATCATTATAATTCAGGCGTAGTAGACCATGCTAATGTGTCGCCTCAGCTAAGAATCGTTGACCCTAATAGCGGAGGCTGGGGCAATAACAACACCTCATCGCCTAAGCTTAATCAATTTGGCATGCCAACTCTTGAACTTACACCCGATGAAAAGGCCGACCTTGTGGCTTTCTTAAAAGCACTTAAGGACAACAAACTGCTTACCGACTCAAAATATTCAGACCCATTTAATTATTGATTGGGGGTAAGAGGTATTTTAATTGTATATTCGATATTGAAAACCAAATTATGAAAAACGTAACCGTAAAATTATCTGCAATGGCCGCATCGGTGATGCTTTTGGTAGCGGCCTGTAAACGCGACACACAGCGTACTGAATTACCTTACGAAAAACCTGAACTTCCGGCTACTTCATTTGATTACACCAGCAACTTGTCGGGGATTTTTACAGGTATTGAAGTTACTAATGATAAGGCTACTTTGGGTAGGGTATTGTTTTATGATAAGCACTTATCGTTTAACAATGCGGTATCCTGCGGCAGCTGTCACAAACAAGAAAAAGCTTTTGCCGACGACAAACGCTTTAGCGAAGGTTTTATTGGTGAAATTGGTGCCCGAAACACCCCTCCTATTTTTAACCTTACTTCAGGTGCCAATTTATTTTGGGATGCCCGTGCCAACAACTTATCCGACATGGTGTTGATGCCTATCAAACACCGCGAGGAAATGGGGTTAGAGGATATTAAAGTGCTTGAAAACAAACTTGCCGAAATACCTTATTACCCTGAATTGTTTAAGAGTGCTTTTGGCAGTAAAAAGATTACTGTTAACAAAATAAGCGAAGCACTGGCCAGCTTCCTGATATCAATACGCGCCAATAACTCGCCTTATGACAAGGCAATGAGGGGTACACACACGTTGAATCCTGAGCAACAACGAGGTAGTACTTTGTACTTTACCAAGTTGCATTGCCAAGAATGCCACAAAGACGCTAATAATACGTTTTCGTATATGCCTGAAGTGTTTAACATCGGCCTTGAAAGCAAGTATAAAGACGAAGGTCGTAAGGGTATTACCAACTCTTCGCAAGACGAGGGTTTCTTTAAAGCCCCACAACTTCGTAACCTTGCCTTTACTGCTCCTTATATGCACGACGGACGTTTTGCCACCCTTGAAGAAGTAGTTGAACACTACAACTCTGAAGTGGTGAACCACCCCAATGTTTCGCGCCAATTAAGCGAAGTAAAACCATTTGGAGGCTGGGGCAACAACAACGGCGGCCAAGTAGTGCGCAACAAACACGGAATGCCAACCTTGGAACTTACCGAAGATGATAAAAAAGACTTGATTGCTTTCTTAAAGGCAATGTCAGACGAGAGTATGGTAAAAGACCCCAAATTTGCTGACCCGTTTAAACAATAATTTACAGTTCCGACAACAATATTTTCAATTCAGCCACCCCTTCGGTGGCTGTTTTGTTTAGTACGGTTAGGTTTTTAACCCCGTTTACGGGTTCACCTTTAGGGTCAATCAAAAATTTAGGAATATGAGCCGGTGCATAATGCATCAAGCCCGCCGCAGGATACACCTGCAACGATGTACCGATTACCACCAATATATCGGCGCCATAGGTTATCACTGCCGCATTCTCCATCATAGGTACTTCTTCGCCAAACCACACAATGTGCGGACGAAGTTGCGCACCGTCCTCGGCAGTATCGCCCATTTTAAGTTCCCAACCGTCAAGGGTGTACACCAACTCCTCGTCCATAATGCTGCGCACTTTCTTTAATTCACCGTGCAAATGGATAATATTGGTTGAGCCTGCACGTTCGTGCAAGTCATCTACATTTTGTGTGATTATATGTACATCAAAATCCTGCTCCAGTTCAGCAAGCCCTATATGCCCTGCATTGGGTACTACCTCAAACAACTGTTTGCGGCGTTGGTTATAAAACTCCATCACCAGTTGCGGGTTCTTACGCCAACCGTCAATACTTGCTACTTCCATCACATCGTGGTTTTCCCACAAACCGTCGCTGTCTCTAAATGTTTTTATTCCGCTTTCGGCACTCATACCCGCGCCGGTAAGCACTACCAGTTTCTTTTTCATTTCTGCTTTTTACGCATTTCTTCCATCAATTCAATTTGTATTTGCTGTATCTCCAACAGCTTTTGCCATTGATTTGTAATCAAGTGGTCCATCTTTTCGTGCAATATCTTTATCTCAATCTCGGCCTTCATGTTTATTTTAAAATCGTTTTCGGCACGCATACGGTCGCGCTCCTCCATACGGTTTTGGCTCATCATTATCACCGGAGCTTGTATGGCTGCCAAACAAGACAAAATAAGGTTTAACAATATAAACGGATAAGGATCGAAGGCATCTTGTGTGAGCAAAAAAATATTAATAGCTATCCACAGCAATATAAAGCCGCCAAAAATGCTGATAAACTTCCAACTACCGCCAAAGCTGGCAATTCTATCGGCTAGTTTATCCCAATAGGTTAGTTGTCGGTCGTACTCATCGTATAGCTTCTGCACATACAACTCTTCCTTTTTAAGATTGTCCAGTATCTCCTCTTCAAACTGGTTTAATGATTCCCCCTCGCCCTTCAACAATTGGGCAATGTATTTAGAACGGTAGGCGTTTAAGTCATCCGCACAAATAAAATCACCTTGACCAAAGCTGGGAAAATCAGCACAGATAAGGTTTGTTAAGTTATTTCTGACTAAAAAATAAGGGTGTAACTGTGATACAGGGTATTGCTTTTTGCAAACAACACAGGTGCCATGTTGAGTAGTTGGCATAACGATTAAATTAATACCCTATAAAGGTAGCGATTTACAAGGAAGCCAAACGAAAATAACACAGAAACAGTAACGCAGTAGCAGCAACTATACGCTGCCTACATCCTTTCGGGGGCTTTGATACCCAGCAAGCGCAAGCCCTGTTTTAACACACGGCCGGTGGCTTGGGTAAGCAACACACGGAACGATTTAAGCACTGCATCAGGTTCTTTGTTCACGGGTGAATCGTGGTAGAAACGGTTATATAATTTTGCTAACTCGTAGGTATAAGAAGCAATTAGGGCTGGGTTATAATCGCGGCCTGCATCTTCCACCGCTTTGGGGAATTGAGCCAACCACACAATCATATCCCGCTCGTGGGGCAATATAGTAGCGGGCATATCAGTACCCGTTTTGAATCCGCTCTCCTCGATATTCTTTAACAACGAGCAAATACGGGCATGGGTGTATTGTATAAAAGGCCCTGTATTTCCTGCAAAATCAATACTTTCTTTAGGGTCGAAAAGTAAGCGTTTCACAGGGTCAACACGCAATAAGAAATATTTCAGCGCTCCTAATCCCAAAGTTTCAAACAACTCAGTTTGTTCCTCTGCATTAAAGCCTTCTATCTTGCCCAACTCCATCGTAAGCTCGCGGGCGGTGCTGTGCATTTCGTCCATCAAATCGTCAGCATCTACTACCGTACCCTCGCGCGATTTCATTTTACCGCTGGGCAAATCCACCATCCCGTAACTCAAATGAAACAAGCCGTCGGCATAGCTTTTACCCATCTTTTTAAGGATAGAGAACAACACCTTAAAATGGTAATCCTGCTCATTGCCCACCACATATACTGATTTATCGCAGCCGTATTCTTCGTACTTTTTATCGGCAGTACCCAAATCTTGTGTCATGTACACCGAAGTACCGTCCCTACGCAACAGTAGCTTTTTATCCAAATTCTCGGCGGTAAGGTCAATCCACACACTGCTATCTTCTTGGCGGTAAAACACGCCTTTGTCTAAACCTTCCTGTACTATTTCTTTGCCCAGCAAATAGGTTTGGCTTTCGTAATAAAACTTATTAAAGCTAACTCCCAACCGCTTGTAGGTGGCATCAAACCCTTCATACACCCAACCATTCATGGTTTTCCAAAGGTTCATCACCTCCTCATCCCCTGCCTCCCACTTGCGCAGCATTTCTTGGGCTTCTAAAATCAAAGGTGCTGTTTTTTCAGCCTCTTCTTCCTTCTTGCCCGAAGCTCTTAATTCGTTTATTTCAGCCTTGTAGTGCTTATCAAACTCCACATAATACTTGCCCACCAAATGGTCACCTTTCAGGCCGCTGCTTTGTGGGGTTTCGCCGTTGCCAAACTTTTGCCATGCCAGCATACTTTTGCAAATGTGTATGCCACGGTCGTTTATCAGGTTGGCTTTCACCACCTCGTAGCCGTTAAATTCTAATATCTGGCTCACGCTATAACCCAACAGGTTATTACGTATGTGGCCTAAATGCAGGGGTTTGTTGGTATTGGGCGATGAATACTCAACCATCACCTTATGACCTTTGCCCGCAGTGGTGCGACCAAAATCAGCATTGGGAACCACCGTGCTGTAAAATGTGTTTAACCAGTAGCTTTGACTGATTACAAGGTTCAAAAAGCCTTTTACTACGTTAAAGTCACCCACTTCAGCACAATTTCCCTTCAAAAAACCACCAATATCAGTAGCGGTTTGTTCAGGATTCTTTTTGCTGGTTCGCAAGTAAGGAAACACCACAAAGGTGTAATCGCCCTCAAAATCGGCGTTGGTGGTTTCCAACTTTATACTTGCCACTTCAACGGCTGCGCCGTAAAGGGCTTC
Organism: Bacteroidota bacterium; assembly: GCA_008933805.1. Taxonomy (NCBI): domain Bacteria; kingdom Pseudomonadati; phylum Bacteroidota; species Bacteroidota bacterium. The sequence goes on along the minus strand of WBUH01000001.1, from coordinate 231,307 downwards.
AATGGCTTTTGAAATGTTTTGCTGTAATACGTGCTCAATACTCATGGCTGCTGCAAAGATATTGAGCAAGGCGGGACGATGGGGATTTTTTTGATGTTTTATAATGAAAAAGGGCAGAGACCATTAAGTCGGTCTCTGCCCTTAGGCATTTTAATATGTTTCTAAACTGATTTAGATAATATCTATATCATATTCACAGCCCGAAGGAAGAAGAGGTGTTACAGTTGTTGTGACTGTTTTAGGGCTAAAACCACTACAAATGGTACAGGGACTACTTGATGGCGGGCATATCGGGTGATTCCCTGAACATGGGTTGCCTGGAAAAGGTATTGTAGGATAAAAAATGTTTCCTGACAGCATTGCACAAGTGGCACTCGGCATAGGGATAACAACCGGTGTGTTTGCGGGCACAAGAACTGCACCTGTATTTTGACCGCACTGGTCGTAGATAGTTACATACATATCGTATGCGGTACGATTATGCACTCTGGCATTTGCACATTGGGCACTAACAGTTGTGCTGGCGGCAATAAATCCTAACAGGATTACAAAGAATAAGATAGTTTTTTTCATGATAGATAGATTAATAGTGTAACCAAATGTAAACCAATCAGTTCTTTATAAAAAGATATTATCGACGAAGGTCAATCTAGAAGAATAAAAGTTGAATCGCTGAATTTTTAAAATGACTGAACTACTTAAACGGCGAGTCTTTCTCCTTAGCCACACTATTATACACCATTCCATCTATGTACGACGGAAAGAAGCGGTTGAGCCAAACGGTAAGTTTGCCCAATGGTGTAAGTACGAGATACTTTTTGCGCTTTCGGGTGGCACGGGCAATGTGCGCGGCTACCTCTTCGGCACTCATTAGCTTGCTTTCGTCAAAGGGGCTTTCGCCTTGCGCTTTGCCGTCTTTATTTAAGCCCACATTGCGTATGTTGCTGGCCGTGTAACCCGGGCAGGCTATCAGGACGTGCAAGCCGGTTTTGTGGTTTTCTATACGCAGCGACTCTAAAAAGCCCTGCATGGCAAATTTTGAGGCTGAATATCCCGTGCGTCCGGGTAATCCCTTAAACCCTGCTATCGATGATACTCCAATCACACTGCCTTTGGTTTTAAGTAAGTGCGGCAAGGCAAATTTTGTACAATACACTGTGCCCCAAAAATTAATGTCCATCAGGCGGCGTATTACATCCAACTCAGCATCGTTAAACAAGGCGCGCATGGTTATCCCCGCATTGTTTACAAGCACATCCACCTTACCAAAAGCGGCCACCGTTTCATCTATCAACCGTTTACAATCGGCCTCAACCGAAACATCGGCTTGTACAACCAGATATTGGTTTTTTAGTCGGCTTGCTACTTCTTGTAATTTATCGGCATTGCGTGCAGCCAGCACTACCTTTGCTCCCTGAGCATCAAACTCAAGCGCACAAGCAGCACCAATACCCGACGAAGCACCGGTAATAATTACTACTTTGTTTGTGAAACCGTTGGAGTTCAGTTGAATTGTTATTAGCTATTTGCTTTTGGCCTTTAGCAAAACACTAATTGCCAAAGGCTAACAGCAAGTTAAGATTTCATTTTTGCGTATTCAGGCTCGTTGCCGGGCTTCCAAATAATGGGCTCGCCAAATGTAACGGGCACTTCAGGAAAATCAACATCAATACCGTCAAGGCAATACTCAACAGCATCTTCAAGATATGCTTGGGTTACTACGGTTTCGTTTTCCCAAGCATCATCAATAGCCCCCTTATACACTAGTTCGCGTTTAGAGTTGAACAGAAATACTTCAGGATTGTAACTGGCACCGAAGGTTTTGGCCACCTCTTGCGTGTCATCTTTTACATATAAAAAATTACGCTCATGCAATTTGTAGTGGTAGGCCGCTTTCACCATCATTTCCATGGTGTCTTCGGGCGATTGGCTATCATCGTTGCTGTTAATACCAATAATAGCAAAGTTGTCTTCCTCGTATTGGTCAAACAGCTTAATCAAACGCTCGCTGTATGCCTGTGAGTACTTGTTGCTATTACAAGTAAAAATAATTGCCAATGCATATTTATCGGCATACTCGTAATTGTTTCTCATTTTGCCCCAAACGCCCAATAGATTAAAGTCGGGCATTTTATCACCAATTTGCAGCATGTGTATTGAATTTAGTTGACCTTTGCAAATATCTTGTTTTATAGGATAAATATAGAGAAACAAGCAAAAAAAGATGAAGCTGACTGTAGTTGACAACAAGTTTACCGAGCGGATGTTTATTGAGGCAGGCAAGGTGCCTTACAAAAACGACCCTAATTGGATATGCCCGTTAGACGTTGATATTGAGAGGGTTTTTGACCCTAAAGTAAATGCTTATTTTGCCGACGGTGATGCCCGCAGGTGGGTGTTAGAAAATAATAACGGGCAACTTATTGGCCGAGTGGCCGCCTTTTACACAAGAAACTCCCTTACCGATGGCAAACGAATAGGCGGAATGGGATTTTTTGAGTGCATTTATGATGTGCACGCCGCGCAGGCTCTTTTTGATGCTTGCAAAAAATGGCTGCAACAAGAGGGTGTTGAGGGAATGGATGGCCCGATTAACTTTGGAGAACGTGATAAGTTTTGGGGCCTGATGGTTGAAGGATTTAAAAACCCCAGCTATCAGGAAAACTACAACCCGCATTACTACCAAGCACTGTTTGAAAACTACGGCTTTAAAAAAATTATAGAACAAAGTACCAGCGACCTTGAACGGGGAGCCTTTAATTTTGAGCGCTTTAACAAATTGGGAAGCCGCATTCTTGGTAACCCCAAATACACTTTTGAGCATTTTAAGAAAAAAGACAAAGAGCGTTTTGCTGCCGATTTTATGCACATATATAACCTTGCATGGCAGCACCACGAAGGTTTTTCACCGCTTACCTTAGAACGTACCCGCCAACTGATTGAGGAATTTATGCCCATTGTGGTTGAAGATATTATTTGGTTTGCCTATGCTGACGGAGAGCCTGCAGCTTTTTATGTGAACCTGATTGATGTAAACCAGATTTTTAAACACCTTAACGGCAAGTTTAATCTTTGGGCCAAGCTAAAGTTTATGTACTACCTAAAAACGCAAAAGATAAACCGCGTAAGAGGTATAGCATACGGTATTATACCCAAGTACCATAACTTGGGACTGGACACAGGTATGATTATGAAGTTTTACGATGCAATACAAAACCACCCCGAGGTAACTAATGTTGAGATGGCATGGATTGGTGATTTCAATCCAAAAATGCATAGTATGCTCCATAGTTTGGGGGCAACACGAACTAAAGTACATTACACCTACAGAATAATGTTTTGATTTTGAGGAAATAAGAAATTTTTTCACACAATAAGTTGCATTCTAACATCAAAAACCTATCTTTGCAGTCCTTTTAAGAAAAACGGATACGATTCCGTAGCTCAGCTGGTAGAGCGGTACACTTTTAATGTATAGGTCCTGGGTTCGAGTCCCAGCGGGATCACAAAAAAAAGGAAAGTAAACCCTTCAGAATTTCTGAAGGGTTTTTTATTTTACTGCCTTCTGCAATCCCCAAAAAAACTAAAACAGAATTAGCTCGTAAAATATTCACACAAAGTTTTTTAAGTATATTTGGGTAACTAATCAACTTATATGGATCAAGAGCAACACCTTAGGGTATTATTCAAAGCTATTCTTGATAATATGACGGACAGTATTGTGCTTATCAATACTCACCATAAAGTTGTGTGTTTTAACAACATCATTAAAGACAATCTAAAACTATACTTCGGAAAAGAACTGAACGAAGGTGACGATTACAGGTATTTTGTTATCGAGCCGCTAAAGCCTCTTTACCTTGAGTCTTTTGAAAAAGCCGTAAATGGCGAAACTATTTTAACTGAGCGGGAAACGGCTGCCGGCGATGTATCAATTTGGTTTCAATACAAAGTAAACCCGGTGTATGATGAAAACAAACAATTGCTGGGCATTGCACTCACCGCAACTAATATTGACGATGCCAAACGTAAGGCTATTGCATTAGAAGAAACAAGGCATGAAATTGAAAGAAAAAACCTTGCGCTTGAAGCCAGTGAAAACTATTTCAGAACCCTGATAGAAACCAGCTTAGATGCAATAGTACTGATGGACATGGAGGGGAAAGTGCTCTACCAAACTCCGTCAGCCGAAAAAATAAGCGGATATACATTACAAGAAATACAAAGCATTAATGGTATTGATGTGATACATCCTCAATACAGGCAGGTTGATAACGATGATTTCATCAAAAACATCAGCATACCGGGCAACATAGTTTCAAAAAAACACAAACTGAGAAGAAAGGACGGCTCTTACGTATGGATTGAAGGCACATACAGAAACCTGCTACACGATAAAAACGTGAACGCCATTGTGCTTAATTACGCCAATATTACTGAGCGTGAAACTGCAATCCATCAGCTAAAAGAACGCATTAAAGAACTTTCAACCATTTATCAGGTAAGGAACGTATTACAAGATGAGGGCATAACCACTGACGGTGTACTGCAGAAAATAGCAACATTGCTGCCCTACGGCTGGCAATACCCTGAAATTTGCGGAGCCAAAATAGTTTTTAACGGTAAAGAATATTTAAGTGCTAATTATAGCGACTCTCCCATAAAACAAACTGCGGCGATAAATTTGGATAACGGCACCGAAGGATTTATTGACGTAGTATATACCGAAGACCGTGATGGAGCCGAACCTGTTTTTTTAAATGAAGAACAGATATTGATTGAAGCTGTTGCAAACCTTATTACCATTCATTTTACAAAAACCTACAATCAGCAGCAGCTTTCAACATCCGAAGCCAACTTAAAATCACTGTTTCAAAGTACTGAAGTAGGGTACTTATTGATGGATAAGGAGTTTAATTTATTGGCCTATAACAACAGAATGCTTACGGGGTTTGCTGAAGAGACAAATATTAAACTCTCTGTTCATGGTAATTTTATTGCAATGTTGCCGCCTGAACGACGTTCTGAAGCGAGAAAAACCCTGCTACAAGTAATTAACGATAAAAAAAGTATTGAGTACGAAGCCCAATATAATTACAAAAGCGACGCGGCTTTTTATAACATCAACATCACACCGGTAATTAACAGCAACACCATTATTGGAGTGTGTTTATCAGCGTATGATATTACCAAGCTGAAAAAACTGGAAGACGAAAAGCAAAACCTGATAAAAGACCTTATACAGCGCAACAGAGATTTGGAAGAATTTACCCAAATTATGTCGCATAGTATCAGAGGGCCTTTGTCATCTATACTTGGATTAATTGATATTCTAACTGATGACTCATCATTAGAAGATGTAAAGTTTGCTGTTAACGGTCTGCGTACATCTTCAAAAAACCTTGATGTGGTAATAACAGAACTGATAAATGTTCTCAACCTAAAAGATCAGAATAATGAACCTAAAGCATTAATCGAGTTAGAATCGCTGGTAACGGATGTGAAAAAGCACATTGCACAATACATCGATAAAAGCGATGCCATAATTACTTGCCGGTTTGATAATGTGCCCACTATAACTGCAGTTAAATCTCATGTATTCAACATTTTTCAGCAGCTTATTCTTAACAGTATCAAATACAACAACACAAATTCACAACCCCTGATAGCCATCACATCAGAACACAAAGACGGAAAAACAGTAATTACCTACACGGATAATAGCGGCGGTATTGACCTTGAAAAATATAAGGACCACGTTTATAAGCTTAGTAAAAAATTTGTTTCTAACCGCGACGGAAATAATATGGGGCTGTTTATGATACAAACATTGGTTGAGATGCTAAACGGTACTTTAGACATTAAAAGCGAGCTGGGAATAGGCTCTTGCTTCACCATAGAGTTGACTCACGATTCTTAATTGCGGTTTATTTTCAATCTGTTTTAGCTAATAATTTTTATATCTTTCACCTATGAAAAAAACATTACTCATAGGCTTACTGGCAATCACAGCCTTGTTTTATAACAGCTGTAAGGAGGACGACAAAAACACAAACCCTACTCCTAATCCATCAAACAACGATACCACCGAAAAAATCCTCGAAATTAAAACAGCCTATGGCACTATGTACATGTGGCTGTATAACGAAACACCACTGCACAAGGCAAACTATTTAGCCCTTGCCGATTCAGGCTTTTTTGACAGCATTACTTTTCACCGTATTGTACCCAACTTTGTGATACAAGGCGGCGACCCAAACAGTAAAGACAGTGACCCTAATAACGACGGTACCGGTGGCCCGGGCTATAACATACCTGCCGAAATAAAAAGCTCATTAAAACATGTTTACGGTGCTGTGGGTGCTGCCCGCCAACCTGACGGTGTTAACCCGCTAAAAGAATCTAGCGGCTCACAGTTTTATATTGTTGTGAATACCGCCGGAACTTCGTTTTTGGATAATAACTATACTGTTTTCGGGCAAATAATAAGCGGTATGCCTGTAGCAACTACCATCGTAGGCAAACCAAGAAACGCCAGCGACCGCCCGCTTACTGATATTAGAATGGATGTGAATGTGGTAACAAAAACCCGCGCTCAACTTCGCACTGAGTTTAATTTTGAAGCTAAATAATACACGGCTTCACCCTAAACAAACGCATTACCTTAACCCTTATTAATAAAAATCCCCGTAGCCAAAATCCCTTCTGGCTACGGGGTTAAGGGTTGTGCGCCCTTGCAATTATCAAACCAAATGCATCTACTATATATACTATTAATCTATCACTTGGTAAATGGAGTTTTGTTAATTTCTATATTCCGTTCACACCGTCAACATACCAGCATACGGCATTATTACTGCGTGTAGCTGCTGCCAAAAATTCTCCTTGTGTAATCTTTTTCATTTCGGCGGTTACATCAATAGTACCCGGCAAATAGGAAATAATATACCGCACAGGTTCATCACGGTTCATCATCAGCACCGTACTTTGTTTGCCGCCTGTTACGTAATAAGTAATTATCTCATCGTTGCTTGCTGTTGTTTCAGTCTTCTTAAAGTACTGCAATTCCATAGTCAATAGTATTTTATTCATCCCACCCCTTTGCTATTGTTGCTTTCGCTCCTCTTTAGCCAATTGGGTATTATATCCCTTTCTGTGTTTGCCCGATAGGTTTATATTTGTATGAAGGTTTTTTCAAAAATGGAATTTATTTTCTTATTTTAAAAATTTTTCGGTAAAAAATTTCAACATTTGCTTTATGAATACATACGGAACACGCTTGGGGATTATAAAACAGGTATTGGGACTGGGCTATAAAGATTTACTTGAGCGACTAGACAATTGCGTTACCGACCGTTCGCTTAGAAACTACATCGAGAACAAAACCCAAATGACGGGCGATTTGATAACCATGGTACCCACTGCATTTCCGGAGATTGACCGCAATTGGTGGCACTTTGGTGAGGGAAACATGTTTAAAGAGCCCGACGCACTTACATCTATCGATTGGGGTACTGCCATGGTGCATGAACCTGAACCCGCTTACGGCAATGTGCCTGCTGATGATGAAACCATTACTATCCCTGCCAAAGAGTTGTTTAACTCACTGTTTAAAGATATGACAGAGGTGAACCGTTTGCTGCAAAGCCGATTGGCCTATTATGATATCTTTATCAAAAACATGGATAAGTATAAAATCTAACTATCATACCAACCTGATTGTAAACTGAGTTAAAGTCCGCGGTTGCTGTATTCTTACCCTCTTACCTTAACACTTCCTTTTTCAACCTATTATTCTGTAAAACAACATCATGCAGAATTATTACAAATAATAGACCTTGCCGTGTACCTGCTTAGCAATTAAAACACTATCATTGCGCCGGTTTTATGGTAGTAGTAGACGTTACATGCGCAATTATTGAACACGAAGGCAAAGTGCTTGCCGTGCAACGTGGCGCGCACATGTCGCTTACCTATAAATGGGAATTTCCGGGAGGAAAAGTAGAACCGGGCGAAAGCTACCACGATTGTTTGCTACGTGAACTTGAGGAAGAGTTGAACATAACCGTAGCCATATACGACGAACTTGAACCCTGCGACCAACCCTATCCTGAACGGATTATCAGATTAATACCTTTTGTGTGTGAAATGACAGGCGGCGAGTTTACACTTGTTGAACACCATGATTTTGCATGGCTTGCCCCCGAAGATTTACACACGCTTGATTGGGCACCTGCTGATTTGAAGGTTATAGAAAACTATCTTAAGTTTATTGCCATTAGGGTTAAGTAACCCTTCTTATTTAGCCACCAACTTGTAAATAGTACCCTGCTGACCTGTTAAAAAAACAGTGTTCCCCTTTTTTGTTTTTATTGCTGTGTTTAAAGGTACTTGGCTAATGGTTTTCCATGTTGCCTGTTTAAGCGTTGTAATATCAGCACCGTTACTGCCACAAGCAATTATCATGGGTTCATTATCATAGTTAAATGCTTCAACGCAACTGCGGTAGCCTGAAACATTACTTTCGGGCTTGAAAAAAGTTTCATTTTTTTTCATTACTGCAAAATAACCCAGCGTTGGTTGTGCATAGTCGCCTCCTACAACCCAAATGGTTGTATCTGGGTTTATACACAATGAAAAAATCCCCTGAGAGGGAGACGACGCTTCGTAAGGGGCTACTTTAAACTCATATTCAAACAGCTTGCTTTTACTATCAAAATCAGCTACCAATAAACCGTGCTTTGTACCCGAGGATATAGCCTGTACGAACCCTTTATTTTTATCAACTTCGTATGCACGAACACAAGTGCCGCTGGCCGCAAAGCTTGCTGTTTTCTCTGTCAAAGGTTTAAATTTAGTATCCCCCATCAATTGCCATGTTTTGCCACCATTGTTGGTATACAGGGTATAAGGTTTTCCATCAATCCAATCGCCGATACACACCCCCTCGTCTTCATTCCAAAAATCCATTGCATCTAAAAACACGGCGCTATCGTTACTTCTAAAAACCTCCGTCCAGCTTTCGCCTCCGTTATTGGTGTACAAAATCGCTGCGGGAAATCCGGCTGCCATTATCACAGCTCTGTCTTCATCAAAAGCTTCTACATCTCTAAAATCAGCTTTGGGTAATCCGTCGGGCCGCATCCATTTCCACGATGCCCCACCGTTGGTGCTTTTGCCTACATGGCCGTTGCTGCCGCTCACCCAAACTACACTATCATCCACGGGGCATAACCCACGTAAGTTGGTAGGTATTGATGAATGCAGCATTTGCAGCGAGAAATCCTGAGCAAATACAGCAAGGCTGCACATAGCCATAACAGCAGTTAAAACAACACGTTTAATCATACGCCGATAATATAACTCATAAAACCATTTGTAGTGCAAGTGTGATTGTTAAAATAATAAAGCGGTTACAATAATCCATTTAGTGTGTTCTTGCATTCAAAAATTATATTTTTGTGTTTAAGATAAGTTTACTCCTTGTCGGCAAGGTTTTTATACACACTACTCTTAGTTTGGTTTGCAAGCATAGCTGTGCAAGCACAATCGGTAATTGTTTTTGACGATAAAACAGAAGGGGATCTTCTTGGTCCTCGGATGCAATTGTTCGAAGACGTTTCGGGTAATATGCCTATTGAGCATATTGCCGCTACCCCCTTATTGTTTAAACGCAACTTACATGAGGTGCCTTCCTTTTCAGGAACAAAATCGGCAATATGGCTTAAAGCAAAAATATTTGTAAGTACCGACGATGCCGTATTCCTTCAATTGGGCTATCCCATGATGGATACCATTGAGCTGTACATTTTTGATGAATCCGGAAAACCGGTAGCAAAAAAGCATGCCGGCTCACTAAGTAGCATCAATACACGTGACTTAGAAGGAAATCTTCCTAAATTTAAACTATTAAAAGGAACCTACGATTACTACTTAAGAGTAAAAGGCTCATACAGCATTGTATTGCCTGTTATCCTTAAATCATACAACACGCTACACGCCGACCGGTTGACTGAAAATCTTATACAGGGTACGTACATTGGTTTTGCCATCCTTATTATTCTATACACCTTTTTCCTTTGGTTTTCGTTGCGAGACAAGGTGTACCTGTATTACATCCTTCACATCATAGCCACTGCCATTATCACCTTACACATTGGCGGTTACCTGTTTTTATTAGCATGGCCCCATACTCCTTGGATTAATATTTATGAGCCGTCGTTTTTTGCATTGGGCATTTTTTCAACCCTGTTTGCAATGGTGTTTTTGCAACTTGAAACCCGATTGCCTAAGGTTGACCGGGTATTAAAAGTTATGGTAGTTATCAACCTGTTGGTTTTTCCTCTCGACTGGTTGGGCTTTCACACAATAGCCAACTACCTAGTGCAAGCACTTGTATTTGCAGGTAGCTGTATTATGCTCATAGCCGGTTACATTTCGTACAGCAGTGGGTTCAAATCTGCAAGGTTTTTCATGCTTGCGTGGACGTTCTTCCTTATTGGCGGTATAATCACCATTTTACAACGTGTAGGCGCAGTACCATATACCTACTACCTTTCACACGCATGGCAAATAGGCTCTGCCATGGATATGGTGTTGTTATCCTTAGCATTAGCCGACAGGATTAACATTTTAAGGACTGAGAAAGAAAACGCACTGAAACAAAGCTATGACAGCATGCGCGAGAACCGCGAACTGGCAACCCAGCAAAATGCCTTATTGAGCCTGAGGGTTGAAGAGCGTACTAAGGAAATAGACGAGCAACGCAAAACCCTTGAGTCGCAAAAAGGGCAACTGGAGGAAATGAATAAAACTAAAGACAAGATTTTTAGTGTGATTGCCCACGACTTGCGGGGCCCACTTGCCAATGTGAGCCAACTTGCCGAAATGATGGGACATGAAGAGGGACTGAGAAACGATGAAACCATTGCAATGCTTAAAGATGCCTCAAAACAATCGTTTAACCTGCTGGATAATTTACTGTTGTGGGCAAAAGCTCAATACGGCGATACCGCGTTTTTAAAAGACAAGATTGATTTACACGCAATTACCGAGTCTAATATCAAATTGTATTACCTAAAGGCGAAAGCAAAAGACATTATTGTTTTAAACCAAGTACCCGAAGGATTGCTTGCCGATGCTGACGGCACAATGATTAGCACGGTGATACGCAACCTTATCTCAAACGCTTTGAAGTTTACACTGGTGGGCGGAAAAATCACAATCGGGGGAAAGAAGAACATCGAGACCAATACCGTGAGTGTATGGGTTAGCGATAGCGGACTGGGTATTGACCCCGAAAAACTTCCATCGATTTTTGAGGCCGGTAAAAACAAATCAGTGATGGGCACCGATGGAGAAACCGGCACAGGATTAGGACTGGTGATATGCAAAGACTTTGTAGAGAAAAACAACGGCTCTATCAGCGTACAAAGCAAAAAAGGTAAGGGGACTGAGTTTACCATCACCCTGCCCGTGTTTAAAACGTCCGCAATTTAAGTCCTTATAAATCGGTAGCGCTTTCGTAAAACTTCAATTCACCATCCTTTACTACAAATGGCGTTCGTATCATCGAAGGATTTTCAGACAGCATACGGGCCAAATCATTCTCATCAAAATTAGAAGTGTGGTGCACCTTTTCCTGATACAGTGCATTGGTACGGTCAAACAAATCACCCAAAGCAACCCCGCATTTTTGAGAAATCTCAATCCATTGCAAAGGCGTTACTTTATGCTGCACCACATCTACCACGTTCACAAAATGGTATTTGGTTTTCACATAAGCCTCGGCTTTCTGGCTTTGCAGATTTTGGTGATTGATAAACAAAGTAGGGTATTCTGCTGATATGTTTATGGTTTCCATCGGGTTAAAAATTTAACCAAATTTCGGCAACGGCATTCCTGCAAAAAATGATATCGGTCATCAAAAAACTTATCCATAGCCCTGTTATTATCTTGTGAAAAAGTGCTGGCTTTACACCACCTTTTTTAGGACCAAGGGGGTTATTTTTGTTACCCTTTAATTATTGTAAACATGAACCACGAATTGCCCGTTGTATTGATTAAGCGTAAAAACATTCAAACCATATTTGATTATTGCTTAGATAATAAAATTGAGTTTAGTGTGAAGGATAAGCCTTTTACCGTTGAAGAGTTTGAAGTAACACTTCAGATTACAGAGATTAAGAAAGCGATAGGCTTTGGTATTTTTGCCCGTGAAGCCAAACTGGAAATAGTGGGTGTAACCGACCAAGTACAAAACCAAGCGAAAGCAGCCAAACGCACTGCTCCTGCTGCACCGGCACCGGTAGCCAAACAACCTGAGCCTGAACCAATGAAGTTGGATATGCTGGATAAAACCGAGCTTGAAGAAGAGGAAGAGGACACAACAGAAGAGGTTGAAACCAAAACTGAAAACAAACCTTTTTCGCTTGATTTATCATCGGCTCCCACACTTAGCTTCTCTTGATAAGAAATTTCGATTTTATAATTGTTGGGCAAGGGTTGGCTGGTACCACCCTTGCCCATATTTTTTTGCAACGGGGCAAAACCGTACTGGTAATTGATGAACCCCGTGAAATCACTTCATCAAAAGTTGCGGCAGGAGTTTGGAATCCTGTGGTGTTTAAGAAATATACCCAAAGCTACATCGCCCCTACCCTACTGGCGTTTAACAAAACTTTTTATCCCGTTATTGAGCAACGTTTAGAGGCCAGTTTTTTTCATCCCCGCCCATATTACAAGGTATTCTCAAACGAGGGGGATGTGAACCATTGGCGCGGCAAACTACACAACCCCGATGTGGAGCAATTTCTTTCCCCTGAAATATTTACAGGCATAGATACACAAGCATACAATGCTCCCCACGGTTCAGCCCCGATACTTGATTGCGGCAACGTAAACGTAAATACTTACTTAGCCTCATCAGCACAGTATTTTGAAAGCTTAGGCGGGTACTTGCCCGATACCTTTGACTACAACGCATTAGAATTGAAGGCTGGTAGTGTTGAATACAAGGGCAACAGTGCCGATAAGATTATTTTTTGCGAAGGGCTGTATGCGCGTTTTAACCCTTGGTGGAATCACATTCCGTTTTCACCGGCCAAAGGCGAAGTATTTGTGATTGAAGCACAACTCCCCGAAAACGAAGCCATAGTAAACAAAGGGGTGTTTATTGTTCCCCTTGGGAATAACTTGTATAAAGTAGGCTCAACCTATCGTTGGGGTGATTTGGAGAATACAATCACAGAACCTGCAAAGACTGAGTTGATTGAAAAGTTAAACGAACTGATAAACGTACCTTACACCATTATTGAACACAAAGCCGCCGTTAGACCCGCTGTGGTAGGCCGCCGTCCGGTGGTGGGTCTACACCATCAACATCCGCAAATTGGAGTTTTTAACGGGTTAGGTTCGCGCGGGGTAATGTTGGCACCGTTTTTTGCAAATCAATTTGCCGATTACCTTTTCGAAAACGGTGAGTTAGATATTGAGGTAGATGCCAAACGATTTACCCAAACTGTATAAAAACAGTCGGCCTAAGTTATCCTTACTTAGAAGCGTTTAATGTCTTAAAAATCAAATCGGTTAAAAACGAGGCTGCAAATGTCTCACGTTCCCCTTCGCCTGCATCGGTGAGTTTTGGCAAATGTTCCATAAAAAATTGCTGCTGATGCGATGCCTCTATCAACGTGCTGCTTAGCGAACGCGGAAATTTATAATCGGGGTTATATGCCGTTATAGCGGCTGCAATGGTAGCACAAAGTTCTTTATAAGGTTTAAACACCTGCCCTTTGTTTATCTCGTTCACCTCTTTTACTAAATACACCTTACTGCTTTCAGCAATCACAATCTCATTCAGGTACTTTTTGTTATAGTCAAGTGGTCCCACGCTGGCAGGCAATTCGTGGGTAAGTAGTTTTATTATCAGCGATAGCTTTTCAGACGTTCCCGCCACATTTGTTATCTGGTAATTCACTATATAATCCAAGTAACTCCAATACCAGTTAAGAATATAAAGCAGCAACCTGTGCTTGTTTTCAAAGTACCGGTAAACGGTTGCTTCGGTAGTTTTTATAGCAGCCGCCAGCTTCTTAAACGTAAAGTTTTCAAAGCCCAGTTCATAAATTAAATCAATGCCATGTTTCACTATCTGCCTACCCAACTCACTGCTTTCAGGGTCTTTCAAATAGATATGCTCATTCAACTTAAAGCTAACATGAAACTCCATTACAAACTAACTTTTACATTACAAAGGTAACTTCTAATATCAAAATAAAGCAATCAAAAATGATAGTAATACTATTATTTGGTATAGTATTTGTTCAAAAACGAAATACTTATGCTTTTAAACAAAAACATACCGGTACTTTATGTAGTACACAAGGTTAAGTACGAGGCGTTGTTTGTTATAGCATTAGCAACAACGGTTTCGCTGCTCAAAAAACACTATATAGAAGCCTTACCTGACATTCCTTTGGCAATCACTGCCATAATGGGTACGGCCATCTCTATACTGCTGTCGTTTAAGCTTAATCAATCGTATGACCGATGGTGGGAAGCCCGCAAATTATGGGGTAGTATCGTAAACGATTCGCGCAGTTTTGTAATGCAATTGCAATCGCTGGTGAATACTGACGAAAAGGAAACAATCAAAAAAATGGCACTTAGGCAAATAGCTTGGTGCTACGCGCTCTCACAATCACTGCGCGGTTATAATATGCCCCAAGTGGGACTTCAGAAATTTTTGAACGAAGACGATTTTGCTTACCTCAACAAGCACAACAACAAACCCTTGGCATTAATGCAGCAACACAGGGAGGATTTGAGCCGATTGAAACAACATAACAAACTTGAACTATTTGCCCAATTGCAACTGGATAGTACACTGGTGCGCCTTTGCGACGCTATGGGAGGTGCAGAAAGGATAAAGAACACTGTATTTCCGGTAACGTACCGCATTTTCCTGCACTTCATTATTTACATATTTGTTGTGTTTCTTTCAATATCTTTAAAAGATGTTCCCTTACATTTTGAAATACTGATTCTGTTGGTAATATCGGTTGGTTTCTTTTTGTTAGAACGTAGTGCCACATACATGCAAGACCCGTTTGAAAACAAACCGACGGATACAGCAATGAGTACTATATCAAGAACGATAGAGATAAATATACTTCAGCTTATTGGCGAGGAAAATGTACCCCAACCCCTAAAGCCTGAAAGTTTTTACAGTATGTAACCCCTTAATATTTAGTAATACAATGAGAACACACTCTAAAGAAACACAAGCTAAACTGACGCCGGACATGGCCATTGAGTTTTTGAAGGAAGGTAACGACAGGTTTGTAAAAAACTTAAAAGCCAACCGTAACCTGCTTCAACAAGTAAACGAAACTTCTGACGGACAGTACCCTTTTGCCACAATATTAAGCTGCATCGACTCTCGCACGTCGGTGGAACTGATATTTGACCAAGGCTTAGGGGATGTGTTTAGCATCAGGATTGCCGGAAACATTTTGAACGATGATATTTTGGGCAGCATGGAGTTTGCTACCAACGTAGCCGGTTCAAAGTTAATTGTTGTACTAGGCCACTCTAAGTGCGGTGCTATTATCGGTGCATGCAACCATGTTGAAATGGGCAACCTTACCACCTTGCTAAAAAAGGTGCAACCCGCTATTGATATGGAAACTAAAAGCACTGAAAACCGTACCGGCAGCAACAAAGAGTTTGTGACCAACGTAACCGAACTAAATGTTCACCACACGATTGAACGCATCCGTAAAGAGAGCCCGATACTGGCTAACATGGAAAAAGAGGGGAAAATAAAAATTATAGGCGGCCTGCATGATATTGAAGACGGCAGGGTAACCTTTTTTGAATAATACTTTACTTTACATAGAAATACAAAAGGACGGCCAATGGCCGTCCTTTTCTTTTATACGATATTGGATAACGATTACACGTTAAACCTAAAGTGCATCACGTCTCCGTCTTGCACTACATATTCTTTACCCTCAACGTTTAGTTTACCGGCATCACGGCAAGCAGCTTCACTGCCCAGTGTAATGTAATCTTGGTAGTGTATCACCTCCGCGCGGATAAACCCTTTTTCAAAATCGGTATGTATTACAGCTGCTGCTTGGGGTGCTTTGGTGTGCTCGGTAATTGTCCAAGCACGCACTTCTTGCACACCGGCAGTAAAGTAGGTAATCAAATCCAACAAGCGATAGGCGGCTTTAATCAACTTAGCCACACCTGATTCTTGCAAGCCTAAATCGTTCAAAAACGCCATACGGTCATCAAAGCTTTCAAGCTGGGCAATATCAGCCTCTATGGCAGCACTGATAATCAAAACCTCAGCTCTTTCTTCAGCTACGGATGCTTTAAAGCGTTCAGTATGATGGTTTCCGTTTACAACACTGCCTTCATCCACATTGCACACATACAATATCGGCTTGCTGGTTAGTAGTTGAAACTCTTTCAACAAACGCTTCTCGTCTTCGTTTTGAGGCTCAACCACCCTTGCTGATTTTCCTTGCTCCAACACCTCTTTGATACGTTCCAATAAATCAGCTTCTTTCTTCGCCAATGGGTCGCCGCCTGTTTTGGCTTGTTTAGCAACTTTAGCCAATCGTTTGTCAACGGTATCAAGGTCTTTCAGTTGCAGCTCAGTATCAATAATTTCTTTATCGCGCACGGGGTCAACACTGCCGTCAACGTGTATCACGTTGTCATCATCAAAGCAGCGCACCACGTGTATAATAGCATCGGTAGTACGGATGTTGCCCAAAAACTGGTTTCCCAGTCCCTCGCCTTTGCTGGCACCTTTTACAAGACCTGCAATGTCAACAATCTCTACCGTTGTAGGAACAATGCGCTGCGGGTCTACCAACTTTGCAAGTTCATTTAACCTTTCATCGGGTACTGTAATCACACCCACGTTAGGCTCTATAGTACAAAAAGGAAAGTTTGCTGCCTGCGCCTTTGCATTGCTCAAGCAATTAAAAAGGGTTGATTTACCTACGTTGGGTAGCCCAACTATACCGCATTGTAATGCCATCGTTCAGTTATCTGTTATTTTATAGTATCTGTTACTTGTGAGTTTGAAATTATTACGCCTTCAAAATCTCTTTAATATCGTTCATAATCTTCTGTGCCAGCGCGTTTGCAGTGTTTTCGCTTTGGCTTTCAGAATATATACGGATGATAGGCTCTGTATTTGATTTACGAAGGTGAACCCACTCGTTATCAAATTCAATTTTCAACCCGTCAATCAAGTTCACAGGTTGTGCTTTGTATTTCTCGCGCACCTTTTTCATCACAGCATCCAAATCAATATCATCCGTCAACTGGATTTTATTTTTAGAGATGTGATAATCAGGATAGGTATTGCGTAGTATCGAAGCCATTTTATCAAACTTGGCAAGGTGTGAAAGGAATAGGGCTATACCCACCAACGCATCACGGCCGTAGTGCAACTCAGGATATATAATACCTCCGTTACCCTCACCGCCAATTACAGCGTTTTCTTCCTTCATTATCTTCACCACGTTCACCTCACCTACAGCACTCGCAAAGTATTTACCGCCGTGCTTCTCGGTCACATCACGCAACGCACGCGATGATGAAAGGTTTGATACCGTATTGCCTTTAACGCTTTTAAGCACGTAATCAGCCACAGCCACCAAGGTATATTCTTCGCCAAAAGTGCTGCCGTCTTCGCTTACCAATGCAAGGCGGTCAACATCAGGGTCAACAACAATACCCAAGTCAGCTTTATGAAACTTCACCTCACCGCAAATAGCACTCAAATGCTCGGGCAAAGGCTCAGGGTTGTGCGGAAACTTACCGTCAGGGGTACAGAATATTTCTATTACCTCCTTCACACCCAAAGCGTGTAGCAACTTAGGCACTGCAATACCGCCGGTGCTGTTTACAGCATCCACCACTATTTTAAAGTTTTTAGCTTTAATGGCTTTTACATCTACCAGCGGCAGGGCAAGTATTTTTTCTATATGCTTATCAATGTACGTGTCGTCTTTACTATATGAACCAATATCATCCACCGTGGCATACTCAATCGCTGCTTCTTCAGCAATAGCAAGTAATTCGGCACCATCTTCGGCAGATATAAATTCACCCTTCTCATTCAGCAATTTCAATGCGTTCCACTGCTTAGGGTTGTGGCTGGCAGTAAGTATAATACCACCTGCAGCATTTTCATCGGGTACAGCAATCTCAACCGTAGGTGTGGTGCTTAATCCCAAATCCAAAACATCAAAACCCAGCCCAAGCAAGGTTCCCACCACAAGGTGGTTCACCATCTCGCCCGATATACGCGCATCACGACCAATTACAACCTTCCTGTTATCGGTTTTTGTTTTTAGCCAAGTTGCATACGCAGCAGTAAACTTCACAACATCACCCGGAGTTAAGCCATCGCCTGCTTTGCCTCCTATCGTCCCCCTTATTCCTGAAATAGATTTTATTAAGGTCATAAATTAAAAGTTTGCAAAGGTACTAAAAGCCTGCGTAACCTGCCCGTGTTTTTTGTGTTTTAAAATTTAACATACACCATAAGTGCAGGGCTTGTATTTTCGCGTTTTGTAGAACATTAAACGCCAATAATTTTTATGAAGTTTTATCCGCTATTCGCCACCGTATTTTTTGTGCTGGTTAGTATTGCCACATGGGGCCAAAACGCTGACGGTAACTACATGGTTGCTTTTTACAATGTTGAAAACCTGTTTGATACATTGGATGATAAAACCATTAAAGACGAAGAGTTTACCCCAACGGGCGAAAACGAATGGACAAACGAACGCTACCAAAACAAACTAGCCAACCTTGCCAAGGTTATCAGCACGATGAACAATGGCAAAGGCCCTGACATACTGGGTTTGTGTGAGATTGAAAACAGCAGGGTAGTGAAAGATTTGATAAACACCCCCGCACTTAAAAAAATGCACTACGGTATTGTGATGCAGGATATGCGCGATGCAAGGGGTATTGATGTGGCGTTGATATACAAAGAAGACGTATTGCCTTGGATTAGCTTTACCACATTGCGTGTTGACTTACCCGATAGTGTACCCGTTACCCGCGATGTTTTAATGGTACAAACCGAGTTGGAAGAAAAAAGCATGACGTTTTTGGTATGCCATTTCCCCTCAAGGTCTGAAGGGCGTGAAAAATCAGAGTATAAACGCATAGCAGCAGCCAAAGTGGTGCGCCATGCCGCTGACTCATTATATGCCGCTGATAAAAAAGAGAACATTATAATTATGGGTGATTTTAACGATGAGCCCGCTGATAGCAGCATAAAAGAGGTGATAGGCGCACGAGATCCTGAAGTGAAAGAGAAGCCAAAATCACTGTTTAACCTAATGTATCCATTAAAAAACAAAGGGCTGGGTTCATACAAATACCGTGAAGAGTGGAATATGCTTGACCAAATAATAGTAAACTCAGATTTGTATGTAGGCAACAATGGCTTGCAATACGTAAAAGAAAGCGCCACTATTTTTGCCGAAGATTGGATGAAACAAACCGAACCTAAATATTTAGGCTCTCCTATGCGTACTTTTGGTGGTAAAAAATATCTGGGCGGATACAGCGACCATTTCCCTGTGTATATTTATTTATCAGTAAAAAAGTAGAGTTTGTAATTTAGCAAAGTATTCAGAACGGGAGCTATGACGGCGAAAAAGAAGGTTATAAAAACACTTATAAAAAGAGTAAAAGAAACAGCAAAACCTGTTGAAACGATAAAAAACCGCGAACTAAGCTGGCTTACGTTTAATGAGCGTGTGTTGCAAGAAGCTGTTGACCCTAATGTGCCGCTGCTTGAGAAACTGAAATTTTTATCCATATTCTCATCAAATTTAGATGAGTTTTTTAGGGTGCGTGTGGCCAGCTTACGAAGGCTGATAGAATACCAACGCCGCAATAAGCTTAAAGGCATGACGGATAGCCAAGAGCTTCTTAACACTATACAACAAACGGTTTTAGAGCAACAAGATATATTTAACAGCACCTTTGACCACATTAAGGAAGAGCTGCTGAAACAAAAGGTTTTTATACTGGATGAAACCCAGCTAAACCACCGTCAACGTGATGAACTAAGGGCATACTTTAAAACACAGGTATTGCCCAGTCTATTCCCGATAATATTAGACCATCTGCGCGATTTCCCCTTCTTAAGGGATAAATCTATTTATCTGGCAGTAAAAATGAGCCGCAAAGATGGAAGTTTAAGGCAAAAATATGCCATCATTGAAGTACCCAGCGATATAGTTGGCCGCTTTTACGTGATGCAAAAAACCGATGAGAATACCTACATCATTCTATTGGACGATGTAATACGCAACTCATTGGATGAAATATTCTCGAGTTTTGATTACGATACATTTGAGGCTTATACGGTAAAACTAACCCGCGATGCTGAGTTGGATATTGATGCGGATTCAGTAATTGCCGAACCGTTGATTGAAAAAATCACCAAAAGCCTTAAACAACGCCAAAGAGGTGCTCCCGTTAGGTTTATTTTTGACAGGGAAATTCCTGAAGACATGCTGCAATTTATCATCAACAAATTGCGCTTACCCTCGCACGGACTAATACCCGGCGGCCGTTACCACAACTTTAAAGATTTTGGGAACTTTCCAACCACGGGACTTGAAAAGTATAAGTACCCTACCCTACAGCCGATACCCATCCCGCGTATCGAAAAATCAAAAATGATTTTCGACGCTGTAAAAGAAGGGGATATAATGCTGCACCACCCTTATCACTCTTTTGATTACCTGATAAGGATGTTGCGCGAAGCGGCTATCGACCCCGGTGTGCAGGCCATTAAAATCACCTTGTATCGTGTAGCCCGTAACTCAAACATTGCCAACGCGTTGATTAATGCCGTAAAAAACGGTAAAGACGTAACGGCCGTAATTGAATTACAAGCCCGTTTTGATGAAGAATCAAACCTGTACTGGACTCAACGCTTGCAAGAAGAAGGCGCTAAAGTAGTGTTTGGCAAACCCAGCCACAAAATACACGGAAAAGTGTGCGTTATCTACCGTAAAGAAAATGGCCGTACTGTACACTACGCCCACTTTTCAACCGGTAATTATAACGGGGTAACAGCCCGCCTATACTGCGATATGGGCTTGCTTACTGCCGATAAACGCCTCACTTCCGAAGCCATAAAACTATTTAGCTTCATCAATAATTTCCCGCGTATCAACTATACATTTAAGCATTTGTTGGTAGCTCCGTTTTACATGAAAAACGAGTTCTTACATTTGATTGAAAACGAAATACGCAACGCCAAAAAAGGCAAGGAGGCATGGATATTTGCCAAAATGAACAGCTTGGTGGATGAGGATGTGATAAACAAACTGTATGCTGCATCAAAAGCGGGGGTAAAAATCCGCATGATTATCCGCAGCATTTGCTGTTTAAAACCGGGTATTCCCAAATTAAGCGAGAACATTGAAATCATCAGTATCGTAGATAAGTTTTTGGAGCACACCCGCTGCTATATGTTCTGCAACGACGGAGCCGAAAAATGCTACCTTGCTTCTGCCGATTGGATGGGACGTAACCTTGAAAAACGGATTGAGGTGGCTTTTCCCATATTCGACACCAAAATACTAAAATCAATAAAGGATATTTTGGAGATACAATGGCGCGATAATGTAAAGGCCCGCATCATTGATGGTGAAAGCGACAACAGTTTCCGCACGTTTTCATTACCCGTTATCCGCTCGCAAGAAGAGATATATACTTACCTGCTGGATAAGAGCAATAGCACTTGGGGCTAAAAGCAACATCCTTCAGGCACTCTTCCCGATAATCTTCTAAAGCAAGCCATTGGTCGAAAAACCAATACCCTCGACTTGCTACCTTACATACTTTTGCCCAAACACTTTTTGCCGATGCTAAAAATTGATAATGTAGTGAAGCAATATGCCGAAAAGCTCGCCCTTAACGGGGTAAGTTTTGAAGTGCCTTCAGGTAGTATATTCGGTTTGCTGGGACCCAACGGAGCCGGTAAAACCTCGCTAATACGTATTATTACCGGCATCACCGGTGCCGATTCGGGCCACATATATTTTAACGGAGAACCCTTGGGGCCTTCTCACATAGGCACCATTGGCTACCTGCCCGAGGAGCGCGGATTATACAAAAAGATGCCGATACAAGAGCAGGCTATGTACTTTGCCCGTCTTAAGGGATTAAGTCGCACGGAAGCCAAACAAGCAATCGACCATTGGTTTGATAAGTTTGACATTAACTCTTGGCGTACCAAAAAGGTTGAAGACCTTTCAAAAGGTATGCAGCAAAAAGTACAGTTCATTATCACCATACTGCACAACCCTAAGCTGATAATACTGGATGAACCGTTTACAGGTTTTGACCCCGTGAATGCTGAATTGGTGCGCAAAGAGATTATTGAACTACGCTCAAAAGGTGCAACCATCATCCTGTCTACACACCGTATGGAATCGGTAGAGCAAATGTGCGACCACATTGCGCTGATAAATAATTCTCAAAAAGTGTTAGACGGCAAGTTACAGGAAATCAAACAACAGTATAAAAAGAACCTGTTTGAAACCATCACCGATGTATTTGACCCCCAAACAATAGCAGGCTATACGGTAACAGGTAACGAAACCCTGCCCGACGGAAGGCAAAAAACCATTTTTAGTGTTGAGGGAGACAACAACCCCAACCGCCTTTTGCAACAATTGCTGCCCGTTACTTCGGTACACTCGTTCAGTGAGTTGCTGCCCACTATTAACGATATATTTATTTCACTGGTTAGTAACAACGAAATCCCCGCAACAGCATGAAACAGATATGGCTTGTAACCCAACGTGAATACCTGAGCAGGGTAAAAAAGAAGTCTTTTATCATTATGACCCTTCTTGGTCCATTACTAATAGCACTGTTTTACGGCGCTATTATTTGGGTAATGGTAAATGAAGCTGAAAAGGATAATGAGCATTTCATTCAAGTAATTGATGAAAGCGGGCTGGTGAAAAACCAACTAAAAAACAACAAACAAGTGTTGTTTGGCTATACCGATGATAAAATTGAAGATGCCCGTAAAAACCTCGACTCCACCTCGTTTTACGGCATTTTATATTTCCCCCCGTCGTTTACACTCGACCGGCCGGTGGGTGTACAATTATTTACTCGTGAGCAAAGCAGCCTAAGCACTCAGCAATCCATCAGTCGAAGTATTGAAAACGAACTGAAAAGCAAGCGAATGCAAAACGCCGGGCTAAGTGCTGAAAAGATTGACAGCCTTAATGTGAACGTGAATTTGAATGTGTTGGTAAACTCGGGCGGTGAAACCAAAAAATCAGAAACGGCAATACTTACGGGTATTGGGTTTGCCCTCACCTTCCTAATGTACATGTTTGTGTTTATATACGGCGTGCAGGTAATGCGCGGTGTAATGGAAGAAAAAACCAACCGCATTGTTGAGGTGGTAATCTCTACCGTTCGCCCCTTCCAACTAATGATGGGTAAAATATTAGGTATTGCTATGGTAGGCCTTACCCAGTTTATTATGTGGGCTATATTAGGGTCGGGGTTAATATTTGTCATTTCGCTTGTTTTTGGTGTCTCAGGGGCTGCCGAAGCAACCCAGCAAATGCAAACCATGCCCGGCAGTATGCAGCCTGATAAAGTAGAAATGGCTGAACAAATGGCCGAAATGATGATAGGTAGTGGTATCTCAACTGCTATGGTTATTAAATACCTGCTTATTTTCTTATTCTATTTCATATTCGGGTATTTAATGTACAGCTCACTGTTTGCTGCCGTAGGCTCAGCAGTTGATAACGAAACTGATACACAGCAGTTTATGTTCCCTATCACCATACCCATCGTGTTTTCATTTATCGTTTCTGTATCCAGCATCACCAACGACCCTCACAGTTCATTAGCTTGGTGGATGTCGATAATTCCCCTCACCTCACCTGTTACTATGATGGCTCGATTACCGTTTATTGAAGGCCACGAGTGGGATTTGGCATTATCTATGCTGTTGCTGATAGGAGGCTTTTTAGGTTCAACATGGTTTGCCGGACGTATTTACCGCACAGGTATATTAATGTACGGTAAAAAACCAACCTATAAAGAGCTTTGGAAATGGTTGCGTTACAAGGGATAGTATAAGGGTGAATGATTATTCACCAAATACCCGTTAAAATGTCATTTTATTGATTTTTAAAAAGATAAATTATCAGTTAATGCACATTTTTTAAAACCTTGCGGCTATTTATTAGTGTAGTTACACAAATTGCTTAACTTGCATAATATTTTAAAAACACTATAGTTTTTATGACGCAAAATATACGGATTATCTGCTTGTTCGTTCTTTCCTGTACAACTTTTTTGCTGGCCGCCCAAGACACCCTGTCTCGCCCAACGATGACACTTAAAGGCCACGCAGAAGATATTGAAGCGATTGTATACTCACCTGACGGTAAATTTATTGCATCAGGCGGATGGGATCGTTCAATCCGTATTTGGGATGCTAAAACAGGTGAAGAGGTAAAAAATTTCCGTGCACACGATGCTTCTGTAAGTTGCCTTGCATACAGCCGCGACAGTAAGTATATTATCAGCGGGTCGCGCGATAACTCCGTTAAAATTTGGGATTCAGCTTGGGGACTTAAGTATAACCTTTATGGTCACCAAAACATTATAAACACAGTTGTTTTAGACCCTAAAGTTCGTTTTGCCTATTCAGGCTCTGCTGACGGTATAGTAAAGCTGTGGGATTTGAAGAAAAAGGGTGAATCAAAAAACCTTAAAAAGTTTGACAAACCTGTGCTTGCCATTGCCCTAAACATTACGGGTACAGATATTTTTGTAGCTACCCAGCTTCCCGAAGTTGTAAAACTTGATTTTAAGGGTGAAGTAAAAACCACCTTTACCGGCCATACCGACGAGGTAAACTCTTTGTCTTATGCGCTTAACAATAAATACCTTCTTTCAGGTTCATCTGATAAAACCGCCATCATTTGGGACGTACTTACAGGAAAGGCAATCCGTAAACTGGAAGGCCACAATTGGAAAGTAACTTCTGTGGCTTTTTCGCTAGACTCAAAGTACGCAGTTACAGGCTCTACGGACGGAACCGTACGACTGTGGGACGTTGAAACAGGCAAACTGATACGTTTGTACCGCGCAGGAGTAACCTCTGTTAGCGCGGTTGCCATGTCACCTGATGTAACCCAAGTAGCTTCTGCAGGTATGGTAAACAGCTTTGAAGCCGACTCAAAAAAGTTTTTGGTGTATTTGTGGGAAAGCGGGCAAGAACTTGAAAGTGCTAAACTGGCTAAGCTTAAAAAATTCAGGGAAGACTCTATCCAATACCTTAAAGACTCTGTGAAACGCTACCGCGACTCTGCTAAGGCTGCCACCGATTCATTAAAGAAGATAGAGAAACTGAAAAAAGAAGAGGAGAAAAAGAAACAAACAACCCCTCCGGGTAATAACGCACCTCCTTCAAATAAAGATGGCGATAAACCTAAAACGATTGGTGCCCCGTTGAAAGACGAGCGCAATAATTAATTTACAGGGGTAATTTTCTTATAAACCAACTCGATATAATCGGTTCTTTGAGGACTGATGGTTACAATTGCCAAGCGATTTTCAGTTATTGAAGCCACTTCGTATTCTATCCCGTCCAATTCTTGTACGTTTAATATTACCAACAGCATTTCTGCGGCATTTAACTCCCATACAACTTTAGTAGGGCTTGCTCCTAAAGTGTTCTTAAACGACTTATCAGCACCAAACACCATAGTATCACGCAAATATTCTGTCATACCTGTTTCCACCACAGGTAACAGCTTTTTATTTTCAACCACCCATTTACCGGTAATCCACTTTTCTGCATCGCCTTGCGAAATATGTTTGGCCGTATCTTGTGCCACAGCAGAAAAACAAGCAACTGCGCTGATAAAAAGTGTAGTAAAGATTTTTTTCATCGTAAGGTTTAAAAGAATTACTCAAGCCCAAATTAAACACTAAGATAGGCATTTACAGCAATTAAAACTGTAAAATTATACAACACCACTTTGTGTGGTACAGTGAATTTTCCTTACGTAATGGGGATTACGACCACCTGTTTAAATCCCAGGCGGTAAACAGTTTATCTATTAAACGATTCTCATCGGCAGTCATTGTTTTATCAGCCATTACCACCTTCATAGCAAACTCAACTATCTTGTTGCGTTCATCTTTGCTGCTGATGGTATAAAAGCGATTTATTACTTCTTCAAAATGACTAAAATGTTCGGTAGTAGGCAGTGCAGTTAAAAACGCCTGCTCTTTAATTAAATCCAAACCATCGTCAAAATTCTTTTCCAAAAAATCGAGGATGATTTTTTTCTCCTTCGGAGCCGATGACCCATCAGCCAAAGAAAGTAACACCAATAAATGAAAAGCCGCTTCGCACTTATTCAATCGTGCTATAAAGTTTGTACTCATATCTAAATCAGTGTCAAATCTAACAAAAATTAAATTGTTGTCCAGTTTTTTAGCGGGTTATAATTGATATAGCCTGCCTGCACAGTGAGCGGGCTGTCAAAGTTGTTTATATACAAACTACCCGTGCCCAATCCCTGTGGTATTTGTACAGGATACTGCGAGGTGAATTGCGCTATGGCATTCAACCCTACATTGCTTTCTAAGGCGGATGTTACCCACCAGCCAATATTACTTTTCTCAGCCAATTCAATCCACAACTTACTGTAATCAAAACCTCCCAAAAGCCCCGGTTTCAAGATAATGTATTGAGGCTTGATGTGTTTTAAGAGACTTAGCCCTTCATTAGCTGCCGCAATACCAATCAACTCCTCATCCAAAGCAATCGGTATTTTACTTTGGGCGCATAATGACTCCATATTATCCCACTGTTTAGTTTTAATGGGTTGTTCAATCGAGTGTATTTCAAAACGGCTTAACTCTTTTAACTGTTCAAGTGCTGTATCGGGGTCAAACGCTCCGTTGGCATCCAACCGTATTTCTACTTTAAATGCGCTGTACTTTCTACGCAGGTCTTCAAGCATACGGCACTCTTCGTCAAAATCAAGAGCACCTACTTTAAACTTCACGCACCCAAAACCGGCTGCAATCTTTTCCTCGGCTTGGCGCAACATATCTTGTCGGTCGGCCATCCATACCAGCCCGTTAATGGGTATTTTTTGTTGGGAAGTGAAGAAAGGAGTATCAAAAATCTTTCGTACACCGCCGTGCTTCAAGTCAAGCATGGCTGTTTCAATCCCGAAACGGATGCTTGGCCATTGCTCAAGCCCCAAGTCAAACGGATGTTGGCCTTCGTTTATTAACTCTGCTACCTCGTGCAACTTGGCTTCAAAGCCTTCCACGTCGTCCACGCTCAACCCTTTTAACGGACTACACTCTCCTACCCCTTTAGCTATTGCCCCTAAATATGAAAGATGAATTAACCATAAAGTTTTATCCTGCAACGTGTTTCGCGAAGTTCTTGCAGGGGTTTTAAACTGTAACGTATGTTTGGTAACGGTAGCGTTTAATCTCATCTTGTTAAATAAAAAAGCTGGCGGTAAACAGCCCCACAGCCAATAACGCCGAGCCTAATGAAAGTGCCTTTAGTTCTTTGTTCAACAACGGTTCTTCACCGGGTTTGTTTTTCATCACCCTGAAACCACTTAAAATAATGGGAATAAACAATATAAGGTTAGCTACATACATAACTACCGACTCGTTATGACGGAAAAATGCAAACATGGCATTAATAGACACTAACAGCAGCAACAAATGGTAGTATTGGGTGCGCACCCTGCCCAA
This sequence comes from Bacteroidota bacterium, assembly GCA_008933805.1. Taxonomy (NCBI): domain Bacteria; kingdom Pseudomonadati; phylum Bacteroidota; species Bacteroidota bacterium. Next base: position 203,449 of record WBUH01000001.1, on the reverse strand, counting down.
TCGCACGGCAAGGGTAATTTTGTTACTGGCCTTATCATTGGTTATATCCCGCAGGTTGTTAATATTTAACACCCCAACGGCTAAACACCCGAAACAGGTGGCGGGAAGTAATAACTGTGTATCAACGGTTTTTGCCATTAAAAAATAAGTACCCCCAACCGATACCAAACCAAAAAACACAAATACAAACACATCACCCAAACCGCTGTAGCCATAGGCACTTTTTCCAACAGTATATTTAATAGCAGCGGCAATAGCGGCCAATCCTACTCCAAACATGGCCCAGGTTTGCCAATTACCAAATGTACCGAAACTAACCCACAGCAGTAACAGCCCGCTAACAAGACAAGCCACTGAAAACAGAATAACCGCATTAAGCATGGCCTTTTCACTGATAATACCCGATTGTAAAGCACGTTTTGGCCCTACCCGCTTATCGTTGTCGGTTCCTTTTTTAAAATCGCCGTAATCGTTGGCAAGGTTTGAGAGTATTTGCAACAATATGGCCGTTAAAAGGGACAAGGCGTAAACATCGGCACGAAATACTCCTGCAACGTTTGCAGCAAATGCCCCCATTGTAATAGCTCCGATTGCCAGCGGAAGGGTACGCAGCCTGAAAGCCTGCAACCAAGGTTTTATATCCATTGCGGCAAAGTTAAGTATTGGGGATTATTGTTCACGCTAAAACCAACGAAGGCGAGCTTGACATATTTGAAGTGGTGTGATTGATAACACCACGCATTAAAAAAGTGGTTTACCGGTTTCAGAAAATGCGTTGAAATCTCTTACCAATATCAATTGTACGCAGGTTATTAGAAAAACCATAAAACAGGTAATCGCTTAACCCACAATACTACTACCCATTCTAAAACATTAAAATAACGGGTAGGTTTTTCTTTTGTAGAGTACTTTTTAAGTAACGCTTTATTCCAATCAAAGACTATCGGTTTTATTAGTAATAGCCATAGCTTAGACATCAAGTAAAAAACAAAAATGGAAAGAGATAGTAGTACTATTGCTACAGCCCTTTCTACGTAAAAATTAGCTGTACTAACATCAAAAATAGAAAGTAAAAACACCAGCAAACTCAACGCAAGAACCGCTATGTTACTGCGCCTGTAATCAATTAACTCCCCGTAAAGTTTTATGGCTATTGTACAATTCAATAATAGAATTGCCACTGAGGTAAAAATCTGCCACCCCATGTAAGGCTGCTACTTCTTTTTATTCTTGTTTTTAAAATCCCCGTTTTTCCACGCCTTTATAAATTGCGCCCAAGCAAAGGGGTTAAGAATATTTATAGGCGGTGCTTGTCCCTGATAGTAATATTTTGCAGCTTCCTGACGTATAGTGAAATCTTGATTTTCAGCAGCATCTGATGGCAATGCCATAGCTTGTTGTTTCAAAAACTCAGCTTCAAGGTTATGCCTTGCCAAAACTTCCATTTCATCTTCGGGTATATCTACCGTAGCAAAGTAATGCGGCAGCAATGCATTGCTGATAAAAGGCTTGATAAACACCGTATCTACCACAAAGGTATCCGAAGCAAGGGTAATCACCATTGAGTAACGACGACTGCTAAGATTATGGGGAACTATGTACTGTTTGGGCTTATAGCCTATACTGGTAAAAACAACCGTATCGCTTTTTTTAGCCACTAACGTAAATATACCTAATGCATTACTGATAGTTCCGTAAAAATGACCTTTGATACGTATGTTCACATCATTCAACGCCATTAAACTATCAGAACTCATCACCAAGCCTGAAAATTGAACCAATGAGTCGTCAGCATTATTTTTTTGCGCCTTTACATACGACAAAGAAGTCGCTGTCATCAACACTAGAAATATGCTTTTAATTAGGATATTACGCATTATAGTTATACAACAAAGTTAATACTTTAACCAACGTTTTAAAACACAAAACCGAGTACCAAAGTACCCAACACCACCAAGGGCGAAGGCACTTTTGTAAACAGCAATAATGATACCGTAGCCGCCATTACTGCCAAGTGATGCCAATCTTGATACGGCATATCTTTAAAAAGTAAATAGGCAGCCGCCAAAATCAGTCCTGCCGATGCCGCCGAAATTCCCTCAAATGCTTTGGTAACCAGCGGATGTTTTTTCACCTTATTCCAAATAGGGTACAAAAACATGATAAACAGCGCACCGGGTAAAAATATAGCCACAGTGCCTATAAGTCCGCCTACCAGTTGCCATTGCACACCCCAATCTTTCAAAATCATCCCGCCCGTATACGCTGAAAGACTAAACACTGGACCGGGTAATGCCTGCACAAACCCCACACCGGTTATAAACTCATCCGCAGTTAAATAATGCTTGAACACCACAAATTGTTCATACATCATCGGTATTAGTACATTTCCGCCACCAAATACCAAACTACCAAAACGGTAGCTGTTTTCAAAAATCAAAATCGGCTTGGCTTCCTCGTAGCCGTCTGTAAACTTTACAATGGCACCTGCTACCACAGCGACTATAAAGACTGCTAAAAAGTAGGTGAGGTTTCGCCAACGGATTTTTATTTTGGGTTTAACGTATTTTTCGGGCTGTTTGTTGTAACGCGAAGCTATCACCCCTCCCAAAACAATAATGAGCGGGAACGCATAAGGCCCCAACAACTGCGCCGACGCTAATACAGCCGCCCCGAAATACAGGTATATATTTAGGCGTTTACCTTTGATAAGATTAAATATTTTAATGGCTGCAACTACTATAAAGCCCACCGCCATAGGCTGCAGGTATTTAAGAAAATCGCGGGGCATTTGTGCGTTTTTATACTGCACATAAAACACCGAAAGCAAAGTCATTAAAATGGCAGCAGGCAATACCCATATCAACAGGGTAATAAACGCCCGCAACGGACCTCCCAAGCGGTAACCAATGGCCGTAATAGTTTGGGTTGACGTAGGGCCGGGTAGTATTTGGCAAAAAGAATAAATCTCTAAAAACTCTTTTTGGGTGATGTACTGTTTATCCTCTACCAGCCGTTTGATGAAAAATGCGATGTGCGAACCGGGACCACCAACACTAGTGAGCGCCAGAATAAGAATATCTTTGTAGTAGATAATTTTTTTTAAATGCTGTACTTTGGTGCCGGGTGGTTGCAACGGTGGTAGCCAACTATTGTGTGACAAAAGTATAAATTAATACTGCTTGTGAAGATTAAATTTTACCAAACGGCCATTATAGGCGTTGTATTGATGTTTTTTGTGCAGGTAGGCACAGGATGTAAGGGAACAATTACGGATTACGACCGTGAAAAAGTAAGGCTGGATAGCTTGAATGAAATATTAACGGCCACTGCTTTGGCCTTGAACGTGGATGAAAAGGAATTGCAACTGCGTGTAGCTACGGTGAATACCTGGTACGTGAGCCTGCAAGACACAGCCTTTGATGTTGCCCAAAAAATGCAGGTGGAGTTTAACGGGTTTAAGGTGGTGTACCAAAACTATATTGATTTGTTTTTCAGCTATTCATCGATGTTGAAATTGCACCGCGAGCAATATGCACACCTTGAAGAACGGGTAAAGAAGCAGGAACTAACCCGCGATGAATTTAAAACCGAGTTCTACCGATTAAAAGCAGAAGCCGAGGCTAATTTTAGAAACGCCAACCTGATTGCCAAACCTGTTTACGACCTTGAACTTAGCTGGCGGCGTTATAAAAAAGTAATGGAGGATATGGGTGATAAACGACGTTAGACAAATTTACTTCTTAATACCTATGGTCAAAAAGTATTTACAAGCAAACTGTTCAAATCCTATTATGCTAATTGTTACCCTCCCATTTTCCCATTCATAATACCCAACATCAAACTGGCCAAATCTTTCCGACTCATGTTTTGAGGGTTCCCCTAAAAGTTCAGTGATATGGCTTTTCAGGAAATTGAATCGCTCCATACCTTCAAAATCAAATCCAAGAAACTCTGAAATCTCGACAAACTGAGTTTTGTAACGTCCAAAATCGTCTATTTTGGCTTCGAGACGGCTTTTATAACCATCTAATATTGAACGCCCACCAAAAAACCACCTATTTTGGTTTCCGCTGTGATTTTTCCGTTCGGCATGACAATCAAGAAAAGCTAATGAAATATACCAAGGAACAAACACCCCTGTGTCCTCAAAGAAAATACCTTTTTGAAGGTTAGTCCAAATTTGTTCCCTTTTCAAGTCTACATCATCTGAATATGGATAGGCAGGAGTGTAGCTCAAGCTAGAAAAGTGTATCAGTTGTAAGAAGCGTAATTTTATATTGTTGGCCATATTCTTAACCAACAATATAAAATCGTGTTTTTTATTCTGCGGCTGCATTACCTAACAACCGCTCTTTAATATCCAAACGGTGTTTGCGGGCAGTATCTTTAGCAATATCATACCCTGCATCGGCATGACGGATAACACCCATTGCAGGGTCGTTGTGCAACACGCGGTGCAAGCGGCGTTCAGCGTCTTCGGTACCATCGGCTACAATTACCATCCCTGCGTGGATAGAATAACCCATACCCACACCGCCGCCGTGGTGAATGCTCACCCAACTGGCTCCGCCTGCGGTATTAATTAATGAGTTAAGTATCGGCCAATCGGCAATCGCATCGCTACCGTCCATCATGGCTTCGGTTTCGCGGTTAGGCGATGCTACCGAGCCGGTATCCAAATGGTCGCGACCAATTACAATCGGTGCTTTTACCTTACCCTCTTTTACCAAGTTATTAAAGGCAATACCTGCTTTTTCACGTTCCCCTTGACCTAACCAGCAAATACGGGCAGGCAATCCCTGAAACTCAATTTTTTCCTGCGCCATTTTTATCCAACGGTGCAAGCCTTCGTTTTCGGGGAATAGCTCAAGAATTACTTTATCGGTTATGTAAATATCATTAGGGTCGCCTGACAAAGCTGCCCAACGGAACGGCCCCCTGCCCTCACAAAACTGAGGACGGATAAACGCAGGCACAAAACCGGGAAAATCAAACGCGTTTTTCACCCCTTGTTCAAGCGCACGGGCGCGCAGGTTGTTACCGTAATCGAACGTTACGCTGCCCTTTTTCTGAAACTCAAGCATCAACTCCACGTGGCGAGCCATGCTCTCGTAACTAAGTTTAATGTATTTATCAGGGTCTTCACGGCGCAAACGGTCAGCCGCTTCTACATCAATCGTGTGCGGATAGTAACCAATCAACGGGTCGTGCGCACTGGTTTGGTCGGTAAGGCTTTCAGGAATTACACCCCTTTCAAGCATACGTTGCAACAAGTTTACCGCATTGGCAACCACACCAATAGACACGGCTTTACCTTCTTCTTTAGCGCGAAGAGCCATATCTATACCCTCGTCAATGTTGCGGGTCATTACATCCAAATAGCGGGTTTGCAAACGCTTGCGAATACGCCATTCTTCTACCTCAGCGGCTAAACAAACACCTTCGTTCATAGTGATGGCAAGCGGTTGTGCACCGCCCATACCACCAAGTCCGGCAGTAACGTTCAAAGTACCTTTTAAGGTACCTCCGTAATGTTGGCGGGCAAGTTCTCCAAAGGTTTCATACGTTCCTTGCACAATCCCTTGCGAGCCGATGTATATCCAGCTACCGGCCGTCATTTGGCCGTACATAATCAATCCTTTAGCATCCAACTCCCTAAAATGCTCCCAAGTAGCCCATTTGGGCACCAGCATACTGTTTGAAATAAGTACACGGGGAGCGTCTTTATGGGTAGGCAATATTCCAACAGGTTTACCGCTTTGTATCAGCAGAGTTTCATCTTCGTTCAGGTCTTTCAACGCCTTCACTATCAAATCAAGGCTTTCCCAGTTACGGGCAGCCTTACCCAATCCTCCGTACACAATCAGGTCTTCGGGACGTTCAGCCACATCGCTGTCAAGGTTGTTCATCAACATACGCAAGGCAGCTTCCTGCACCCAGCCTTTGCAGGTAAGTGTGTTTCCTGTAGGGGTTTTAATATCGTTAATGCTAATCATATTTCACTAAAACAATGGGCTGCAAAAATAGTTTAAATATTGAGAAGCACGAGTGAATGAAATAGTATCTCTTTTTGTAGTTTTGATGAAAGCTAACTTATATGACCGAATTAGAAATTGCAAACTTCGTGAATACCAAATCATCTTTTCTGATGACACTTTTAAAGGCTGGGAAAGATGAGCTAGCCAATTTCCTTGACGACGGCATTCATAATTACCTTGAAAATCAAAGAATTAAATATTCCCAAATGAAAACATTTTTATTCAGAAATGAGACTGTTGAGTTTGAAAAAATTTATTTCCCATTAAAATTGAGTAGTGACTGGTTTGGCAGCAAAAGTCATACTGATGGCTACAGGCTAATGAAAAAAGAGAATTATATCACAATTATTGGAGCTGCAGGTTCAGGTAAAAGTATGTTAATGGTCAATATCTTCCATTGCTGTATAAAAGAAAACTTTAAAATCCCATTACTAATAGAATTACGAAACCTCAAATACCATAAACTAAGTTTGAGCACTTATATCAAAGAGGTTATTTTAAATAACAAAATTAAATCAAATGATACTTTTTTAAATCGGTCCTTGGAAAATGGACAATTTGTTTTTCTGTTAGATGGCTATGATGAAATCTCATCGGAAGAGGTGGACAAAGTGGCTTATGAAATAGAATTCTTCGTTGACATGTTCCCAAAAAATCAGTTCGTTCTTACAACACGACCTGGTACAAATGCTGAAAGAATAAAGAGATTCAATAACTGGATCGTTGATTCACTTGACAATCAACAAATAGCTTTATTTATAACTCAACAGGTCAAATTAATGAACGGAACGGTTTCAAAGAATAAAATACTTGAGGACGTTTTCAAGGTAGAAAACAACCAGTTTTTACATTTTCTTAAAAATCCCCTTCTCCTATCAATGTTTATATTTGTCTACAGATATAATCCTGAATTGCCAAAAACAAAATCAAAATTTTATCAAAATGTTATCGACACACTATTTACTAAACATGATAGTATAACAAAAGGCGATAGCTATCTTCATGACTTAAAAAGTAAATTAAGCAGAGAGGAAATTGAAATAACATTATGTTGGTTTTCTTATGCAAGCTTTTTTGATGAATTTTTTTCTTTTGATGAACCCTATTTTAATGATTTAATCAAGAAAATCAAAACTCAACTTGGTTTTAAATTCAATGATGATGATTTTTTGTATGATTTAAAAGTGAATATGTCTATCTTAGTGCAAGATGGATTGGAACTTAAATTCCCTCATCGTTCACTACAGGAGTATTTTGCTGCGGCACTAATTAGTAAGCAATCAGATGAAATTAAACAACGAATATATTCAGAAAAAATAGCTAAAATAGATGGGGCAGAAATCAGCAATTTTCTTTCCTAGTGTTATGAGCTTGATGAAAAGAACATTATTGATAATTTGTTTATCCCTGTTTTAAGTGAAACTCAATTTGCAATTAAATCTTCCAAAGAGAAACCCGATGTTGTTAAAAATTTTTATGAATATTTAAACTTATCATCCACCCTTGAAGCTAATGGTTCGGAGTTTATCGAATTAACTTCTTCAATGAATGGACTTAGATTGCAAGAAGAAATATTAGAAGTATTTAATATGTCGATTCGGTATGGTGATTTTTATATTGCATATTCTCGCCCTAATGTTACAAATTATTTAATAAGCAAGTTTTCCAAGGCTGAAACTAATATGATTAGTTTTCATTATCATCTAGATTATGATGAATTAGAGTTTGTCTTGGAGGAATTAGAATTAAAAAGTGAAGTGTTAAAATTTTATTCTAACTTAACTAGTCTTATTGATAATCTAAAATTGGATTCGAAACGACTTGATAGCATTGCTCAAAACTTAATTGGGTTATAAACATAAGTAGGTTTCTATTTAATATCTTTGTAACCTGTGGCCGAAACACAAACAGAACATGTACTCCACACACTACGCAACCACAAGTTGCGGGTAACTGATACCCGTATTAAGGTATTGGCTGAGTTTATTGCTTATAAGCGCGCCCTTACCCAAACCGACCTTGAGGCTAACTTGGGTAAAGAGTTTGACAGGGTAACTATTTACCGCACGCTGCACTCGTTTCTTGAGAGCGGTATTTTGCACAAAATACCCGACGACAGCGGTGCCACCCAATACGCATTGTGCGATAACTGTGATGTTCACGCCCACCACGACGAGCACATCCATTTTAAATGCACTAATTGCCAAAAAATTGAATGTTTAGACCATTACACCGTACCGAAATTTGAAGTTCCGGTCGGTTATTCAATCAAAACAGCCGATTTGGTAGTGACAGGTGTTTGCGCTCAGTGCGCCTCGGCGTAAACAAAAAAAGCTGCCCCAATTTGGAACAGCTCTACAAAGTATAAACCTCAGCCTTATTTCATTCGCATCACATCAAACTCCACCTCGGTGCGGTTATTTTTTAAGTCATAAACTTCCACTACCAGCAAGTAATCACCATCAGGCCAAGCATCGTCAAAAGTAATTGTCTCGCTTATATTGGCCGATGTCCCGCTGATAGTACCGTCTTTATCTATATAATTAACTTTACTTGCCTTGTGTATCAGCTTCACTTCGTAGCTTTTTACTGATTCATTATCACCCGCTGTTCCGTTTAGTGTGATGGTTTTTGCAGCACCCTGCAAGTTTATCACCCCCCCGGCAGGGCTTGGCGAAGCGGTAATGTTTAACGTTGGCGCAATAGAGTCCAATGAATTTTTGATGGTAAACTCAGCCTCGGCAAAATCAGCCTCGTTTCCGGCCTTATCCAAGGCATTAACGATGAAATGATAAGGCCCCGCAGCCACATCAGCCGGTATATCTATCGTAAAGTGATAACTGCCATTACTTGATATTGCAACAATTTTGGTAAACGTAAATGCCGGCGACCCTGTTTTAAGGTGTGCATGTCTGTCAAAATCATCGTGTATTTCAATCTTGTATTGGCTCAGCTCTTTGTTGTCTTCAAACGCAACTGATACGTTCATCTTCTCCCCTGAAACAAACACGTCACCGCTTGTAGGCTCTGAAAGTTTAATCACAGGTTTTGTAGTATCTTTATCGTCATCACCCTTACTACAAGCGTTTAGTAATACCAGCCCTAAGGCCATAACAAGTATTGGTAGTCTTTTCATGATTTTGGTTTTATGAAACATCGTTGCAAATATAATCAAATGCAACATTGTTGCAAATAAATATTTCCTTTTGTAAATCATTGACAGCATTGTGCTAAAGATAGTTTTAGCACTTATCTTTAAATTTTTTATCGCTAATTACAACCCGCCTTTGCAAAATGGCGTTTGATACATTAAACACACTGCCCTTAGCTATGATAAGCGAAACCGAACTGATAAAAGGATGCGTGAATAACGACAGGTTGTACCAAAAACATTTGTACGACAGGTATGCACGCAAAATGCTATCGGTGTGTTTGTGTTATGCAAGAGACAGATATGAGGCTGAGAATATTTTGCAGGAAGGGTTTATAAAGATTTTTGAGAACCTTAAAAACTATAAACCTGTGGGCAGCTTTGAAGGATGGATACGCCGCATAATTGTAAACACAGCCACCGATTACTACCGCAAAATGAAGCGGATAAAATACATAGAAGTGGATGTTGATGAGGCCGAACACAAAGTATCGACCCTTGATATTGACAAATTTGCTACTGAAGATATTGTGGGTGCCATACAAAGGTTGCCTGAAGGCGGAAGAATGGTATTTACCCTATTTGCAATTGAAGGCTTTAGCCATGCAGAAATTGCAGAGCAATTGGGCATATCAGTAGGTACTTCAAAATCACAGTACGCAAGGGCACGCACCTTGCTGCAAACGATGTTGAAAAACAGCGAACGAAATTTTTTTTTAAAACATAATATAGTTTAAGGCACTGAATTGGCGACCATAAACAAACAGAACGATGAAAATTGTTAATTTAAACGAATACAGCGAAGGAGAAGGTTTGAAGAACAAACTGCGCCAGCGGATTGATAACTTCGAACCGGAACTATCGGATAGCCTTTGGGACCGTATTCACCACGAAATGGACCAAAAGGAAACACAACGCAAAAAGCGTTTCCTATGGTGGTTCTCGTCGGTGGCGGTAGTAGTGCTGGCCAGCGGCATTGTTACATTTACATTGGTAAATAACAACGAGCAGCCTCAAATGGCACAACAACCTGCAGTGATTAGCTCACCTGCCCCTGCACAAAGCGAAGCAGGCAATACACAAGTGCCCCAAGAAACCGCTGCACCTGCAACAACGGATGTTGCAACACCTGCGCCTATTACTTACGATGCTACTACATCGAACGGAACCGGCAACGGAAGAAACAATGGTAGGAATAACGGAAACTCAATTCCCCGCAATACAACACCCGCAGCAGAAAATTCTCCTGCCGTTGTACCTGCGACAACTGAAGACCGACCCACCACTGTTGAGGCAGCACCTGTTGAAACCCAACAAGAACCTTTAGCTCCTGAAAACACTCAAGCACCAATAGTTGATGACAATAACAGCACTATTGAAGAACCAACTACACCTGCTGCTGAAACAGAGGAGAATCTTGAAGAAAAGGACACTGAAAAGGGTAAAGGCAACACCACTGATAAAGATACCAAAGCAAAATATAACAAATGGTTTATTGGCGCTGTATATGGTTATGCACAAAACAACCGTACAGCAACCGATGTAAAACCAACATTTGGTTGGGCCTCAGCCGCTGAGCGCAACAAGTATGAGCATAGCGGTATCGCCACTACTTATGGCATACAAATGGGCTACATGGTATCGAAAAACGTATTTATCAAATCAGGGGTAAATATTTACAACACCACTGAAATAGTAAAATACGATATACACCGTCGCAAGAACCAGCAAGGTAACCAAAACGATCCCATATATGGAAATAAAGTTGATAGCGTTGCAGTAGGTACTACAACTGCGCATCAAAACAGCTACAATTACATACAAATTCCGCTTGAAGTTGGTTTTATGCAAGACATAAACAAATACTGGGGTTTCAACGTATCTGCGGGTGCAGCCTACAACATACTTAATAACTACAATTATTATTTATACGAACCCCAATTTGGCAATGCATTCATTCCATCAAGCAGTTCAAACACAAACTACTTCCAAAACTACGTGATGGTTTCGGCTAATGCAGGTTTGCATTACAATATCAGCAAAAACTGGCGCGCTTTAGCCGGATTTAACTACCGCAGGGCAGTTACTTCATCTGCGACAAAAGAAACTCATGTAGATGTTCGCCCATGGTCGATAGGTGGTAACGTAGCTCTTGCTTTTAGTTTTTAAAAAAGATACAAGTCAACAAATAATTTTTTTCATTGGTTAGGTGTAAATCCCCGCTGCAGTGATGCTTGCGGGGATTTTTTCTTTTCGCATTCTCCTACAAAAATTCGATGAATAAATTTTTTTATTCGGTAACCAATGTTTAACTTTGATATATCGTCTAGTTAACGAACAAATGAAAAAATCACTCACCGTCCTCACACTGCTAGTTGCGCTATGCACTTGGGCAAATGCTCAGGTTACGCAGCAACAAGTATATGTGAGCAATGAGTTGTTTGTTCGTTTAGCCAAAGGGGTGGTACAAGAGGCTACAGCATACATCCCCAACCCAAATCATCCGCATACGGGTAAATCAGTTTGGGAACTGATAAAATCATACGGGGGTGAAAAGATGATAAACCCTTTCCCCAGTTCGGTAGAAAGTACCAAAGAACTTTACAGGGTAACACTAAAAGAAGGTTCGGATATAGAAGGATTGATAAAAGCCCTTAATACCCACGATGAAGTGGAGCACGCCGAACGTATTCCTGTTGCATATCAACAATACGTCCCTGCCGATTACGACGAAAGCAAACAGTGGTATTTTAAAACCATAAAAATGTCGTGGACGGGTTTTCAGCGTTCAGGCTTCGAAATAGACATCGCTGTAATTGATGACGGGGTTAGGTACACCCATGAAGACTTGTGGACAAAAATAATGCTTTCTGACGAGGACAAGCGTTTTAATGCCGTAGCTTCATCAGGAAGAGACGATGATAATAACGGCTACATTGATGATATCTATGGGTGGGATGTTGCGGATAACGACAATAACCCCATGCCTCCTACCCGTCCGTCAGGACCTGATGGAGAAAGGTTGCCAAAATCATTTGGTAATCATGGAACCCACATTGCAGGTATTTTAGGTGCTGCCGACAACAATATTGGCATCACTTCGCTGGGCATCAACAACCGTATACTTTGCGTAAAAGCAGTAAGAGATGCTGATGCAATACAAAATCCTTTCAATCTGACTCATTATATCGAAGGCATTTATTATGCTATAGCCAAGGGGGTTGATATTATCAACTGCTCATGGGGCACAAATATTTGGAGTGAAGAACTTTCAAAAGCTATTAACGAAGCCCGCAAAAACAATATAATTGTTGTTGCTGCCGCCGGTAATTATGGCACTGATAATCCCAATTACACGGTAGATGATTTTTACCCTGCTGCGCTAAATGGTGTAATTGCAGTAGGTGCCACAGACCAAAACGATAAGAAATACAGAACATCAAGTTTCGGAAGTTATGTAGATGTGATGGCTCCCGGCCATAACATATACAGCACCGTTGCAAACAGCGATTACGCCTACGATAATATGACGGGTACTTCAATGGCTGCTCCGATTGTTTCCAGCTTAATCGGTTTGTTAATTTCTCAAAACCCAGACTGGAAACCTTTCATTGAACGCATATTGAAGGAAACCTGTGATAATATTTCCGCTCAAAACCCCAATTTTGAAGGCCGTTTGGGTGCAGGCAGGATCAATGTTGATAAGAGTATTAACTACACGGGTCACTTAACCTCTGTTTCAGTGGTGAGTCCCACAGGTGATTTTACAGTATATCCGAACCCAGCTAATACATCTATCACACTTCCCTTCGAGTCTTTGTCAAATAGCGGCGATGCCCTTCAGGTATCAATATTTAATGTTTCAGGGGTATTGGTAGCACAACAAACAATTGCACAAAGTAATCAGTACATCAACGTTACTGAGCTTCCCCAAGGCATTTACAACATTTCTGTAAGCAACGGAACAGCCTATTATCAAACCCGTTTGCTGGTAAACCGCTAATTCTATCGGTAATTTTTTCCTTCAGTCGTATTTAAACTTTTCAGCATTCTTTTGGATTTAACTTTATGCCCGCATAAATTTCGGACATGAAAAAATCAGTATTTTCTACATTAATGCTTGCCTTGGCCACGTTTGCAACAGCGCAAACCGTTACCAACAAAGAAGGCAGCAACTATAAGTTTACCGTAGTTAAAGACATTGAAGCTACTTGGGTAGGCAACCAAAACCGCTCAAGCACTTGCTGGAGCTACTCTTCGCTATCGTTTTTTGAAAGCGAATTGATGCGTATGGGCAAAGGCACAGTAAAACTGGCTCCTATGTATGTTGCACGTAAAGCTTACGCAGATAAAGTAGTTAAATATGTTCGTATGCACGGCTCTATTGCCCTTGCACCGGGCGGTGCGTTTCACGATGCGATGTATGTTTGGAAAAACTACGGCATTGTGCCCCTTAGTGCAGATAAAAGTGCTGCTGCCACAGGAGATTCTACACCTGTACACGGCGAATTAGATGCCATGATGAAAGCAATGGCCGATGTAGTTATACAGGCTAAAAACAACAAAAAGCCCAGTAATGTATGGCAAGAAGCCATTAACGGCGTACTGGACGCTTACTTTGGAGCAGAGCCAACTGAATTTACTTACAACGGCAAAAAATACACCCCTAAAACATTTGCTGAATCATTGGGTATAAACATGGATGATTACGTGGCGATTACTTCGTTCAACCACCACCCTTTTTATAGCCAGTTTGCTCTTGAAGTTCCCGATAACTGGATGTGGGGCAATTTTCACAACATACCTGTGGAAGACATGAAACAAGTATTGGACAACGCACTTACCAACGGATACGGGGTTGCTTGGGCTGCTGATGTTAGCGAAAAGGGATTTAGCTGGAAAAACGGTATCGCCATCGTTCCTGCTGATGCTGAATGGACACAGAAGCCGGCCGCAGAAATGGAAAAGGCATTTACTGAGCCTGTTGCACAACTTACCATTACTGACAGTCTGCGCCGTGTTGCTTTTGATAGCTACGAAACCGAAGACGACCACGGGATGCACCTTACTGGTATTTTGAAAGACCAAAACGGTAACGTGTATTATAAGGTAAAAAACTCTTGGGGCACTAAAACCAATGATTGTGGCGGATTTTTGTATGCCTCACAACAATATGTGTTGTATAAAACCACCAACATCTTGGTTCATAAAAATGCTATCCCCGATGCTATAGCAAAGAAGATGGGCATTAAGAAGTAGCCTTAACTTTGGTACTTTGCAAAAAATAGTCTTTAAATGCAACACTGTTGCATTTAAAGACTATTTTTGCATTATGAAACTGTTTGTACGCTCACGCCGCACCTTTTTTAAACGTGCATTATGGCTGTTAGCGGGCAGTTTCATTAGCACGAAAATATTCAACCAAACAAAGTACCCTATTCACATGAACCCTCACCCAACTTACGATGTAATTATTATAGGAGGCAGCTACGCCGGCCTTCCAGCGGCAATGGCACTTGGCCGTTCACTAAGAAGTGTTTTAATAATAGACAGCGGTAACCCCTGCAACCGCCAAACCCCGCATTCTCATAACTTCATTACCCACGACGGGGATACACCTGCCGAAATTGCAAATCTGGCTTTAGAACAAGTGCTTGCCTATTCAACCGTTAAACTAAAAAAAGGACTGGCGACCAATGCCACACAACTTGATTCGGGAGGATTTGCAGTTAGTATCGATAACACAGAAACTGTAATAGCAAAAAAACTAGTATTTGCAACAGGAATGTCCGATGAAATGCCTGCTATTAAAGGCTTTGCTGAATGTTGGGGAATATCTGTGCTACATTGCCCGTATTGTCACGGTTATGAAGTAAAAGGACTTGAAACCGGAATACTTGCCAATGGAGATATGGCTTATGAGTTTGCAAAGCTAATCAGCAATTGGACAGACAAATTAACGGTATTTACCAATGGCCCCTCAACACTAAAAGCCGAACACACCGCCAAATTGATTGCAAAGGAAATTGAGATAGTAACAAAAGAAATTGCAGAAATTAAGCACGAGAATGGGAAGGCAACCCAACTACTGTTTACCGATGGGAGTTCACAACCTATCAAGGCAATCTATGCACGCCCTGCAATGAAACAACATTGTAACCTGCCTGAGCAACTGGGGTGTGAACTTACTGAAATGGGACATATTAAAGTTGATTTTATGCAGAAAACCACAGTAAAAGGGATATATGCTGCCGGTGATTGCACAAGTCCGTTAAGAGCAGTTGCAGCAGCCGTTGCAAGCGGAAACTTTGCGGGGGCAGCACTCAACAAGGAAATGATAGAAGAAAGCTTTTAACCTTACTTATCCAAAACGGGCACAGTAACGGTAATTACAAAGTTACGGCCGGGTTCTGGTAAATTAAGGTATCGCCAGCGGCTCAGGTGGTTAAGGTATCGTGCATCACCAAGGTTTTGCACCAATGCTGACACACTTAGCCGTTTTTTCTTTTTATACACTACATCAAAACCCGCCCCCATGTTTACCAAGCTATAAGAAGGCGTATTCAACTCATTCCTATCGGTGCGGTTTTGGGCAAAAGTGTAATTATAGCCTACCCGCACAAACACATTTTCAAAACGCTTTAATACGTTGTCAAACTCCCATTCAATTTCAGGTTTAATTGACGGTGGCGGGGTAAAGGGCAGAGGCAATTCTTCTTTTACATTATAAGTATATACCATGTCGGCAGTTACAGAAAGATGCAGGGTTTTTACAGGATGAAACTCTATCGTCACCTCGCCGCCTGTATAAATTGCCTCGGTTTGAGTAAAGCGGTACACCTGTCCACCTTCAGGCAACGTCGAAAACTCAGCCGTGGGTCGCAAGTAAATGTAATTGCTGAAATAGTTAAAAAACGGAGTAACACTAATTAAGAACTTTTCCTTCTCAACAGAAATCCCCAAATCGGTTTGGTAGCCGGCTTCGGGCATCAGGCTTGAATCACCCATTTCATGACGGAAACTCCCATGGTGCACCCCATTCACGCTCAACTCTTGCGGAGTAGGCATCCGGAATGATTTACCAAAATTGAATTTAAAACTCCAATGTTTATTTGGGTTGTACGCAGCACCTACACTTCCGCTCCAACTGTAAAAATTCCGGTTCACGTTTGGTGTACGTTGTGCATAACCGATAATGGTATCGGCGTTTTGCCAAACGGGCTGCAAATGCCTCTTAATATCCACCCGACCATAATCAAACCTTAACCCTCCATTAAGAACCAACGCTTTATTCACCCGCCACTTTTCAATAGCAAAACCGCCAATGCTGAAATTAGTAAAATTAGGTAACAGAAACTCATACCCTTCAAAACGGTTTTGCTGGTAACTGGTGTTAATACCGTACACGCCGTCAAACCTTTTTAAGGTAGTTGCATGGTAACGAAGGTTGGCGGTATAGGTTTGTAATTTCAACCTATGGGCAAGACTCCCCTTCACCGCAGGCCCTACCCCGTGGTTGTGCGGATTAGAGTTTTCATCGCGTTGGTTGTATTGGTAGCCCAAGTCTGCTTCAAGCCACGAACGACCTAAGCGGATATTACTGTTTGATATTACCTTAAAATGGTTGATTTGCTGATTGGGCAACGCAATATTACGGCTGTTACCATCCGAGGTTAGCTGATACGATCGGGGAATACCCAATGCACCGCTAAACACCCCAATTTGCTGGTGATAGTTACTCACCGTAAGGTGGCTATACCCCCAATTACGGTTGATGCCCAACATCATGGCGACGTGCCGCTCGGTGCCTGCCGTGTTTTTTAAGGTATTGTTATAAATGGGCAAACGGTAACGATTGTAAGTAAAGCTGTCGGCGGGTACTTTGTAATCTCCGTAACCCAACGCCGTCACCCTTGCTCTATATACCAACCCTTTGTGGTTTCCTTGCGCATACCCTGATATTCCGTAGGTTTGGTTAACACTTTTGTAGTTGGTAAGAAGTCCTGCGCTATGTTTTCCTTCCAGCGGGCTAACCGGATGTTTTAAATGGATCACCCCGCCGATGGCATCCGACCCGTAAATTAATGAGGCGGGCCCTTTTAAAATCTCAATTTGGTCGATACTAAACTGGTCAATCTCTAAACCGTGGTCGGCACCCCATTGCTGGCCTTCTTGCTTCACCCCGTTATCGGCCACAGCCACGCGGTTAAATGCCATCCCTCTTATTACAGGTTTTGCCACCCCAACTCCCATGTTTATACTGTTGATACCGGGCAAATTATCCAACGAGTTCATCAGCGTTGTACCCATGTTTTTTTGCAGGTAGCCTTCATCAACCGTAATCAAATCAACACTGCTTTCCTTTTTTGAGAGTTTAAGAGCATTGCTCTCCACCACCACCTCGTTCACCTCTAAACTGCTGGGCACTAATTGAAAACGATAAGACGGCAAAAGGCTGTCTCCCACCTCAATATCCTCTTCAATGGTTTTGTAGCCCACTAAGCGCACGTGCAAATGGTAGCGTCCGCGTTTAACATTTTTTATAGCGAAGTTTCCGTTGGTATCAGTACTTACCCCTTGCAAGGTTTCGTGCAGATATACCGAAACCCCGAAAGCAGGAGCCCCTGTTTCATCTACAACTTTACCATTTACTGAATACGTTTGAGCCGTTGCAGCCCAGCCGATCAGGGCAAAAAGAAAAGCCAGAATATTTTTTGTTGTTGCCAATCTGAACTATAAGACGGCAAAAATACCTTAAATGCAATAATGTTGCAAAAATTTATCTTGCTATAAGTTCATGTTCGGGACAATCTACCCGCAAAGCCTCCACGGGCAAGGGCTTATGCAAAAGATTGCAATACGCACCATCCTTACTTTTGGTGTAAAACCTGCAGGTATAACACATTCGCTGGTGTGTAATAATGCCGCTTTTAGTTAACGTATGGATTAACGTAAGTAGGGCTTCATAAAAAACTTCTTTTTGCCTAACAGTTAATTTCTCTAAAGGTGCTTGCAAGCTGTCGGCAAAATGCGAGGTAGTGCGCGCCAATTCCTCCCCTTTTGGTGTAAGGTAAAGTGAGTAACTCCGTGAATCGGCTAAATCATCGGCCTTCATAACCAAGCCCTTTTGAAGCAGTATTTTAACTGCATCGCTGATAGTGGCTTTGGTAAGATTAAATTCTTGCGCCAAATAACTCACCTTTCGTTGTTTTTCAGGGTGGAAAGCCAAAAAAATAAGCAACTGCATCTGTATGGGGGTTAATCCGTGTCCCTTTGCTTCATTCCAAAGCAACACCCTGATGGCCTCAGCAACACGCTCCAACGAAACTGCAATTTTGCTTTCAACGGATTTATGAGGCTCGCCGGGATTAAATATTGAAGGTTCCATACAAAAAGTGCGGGGTATTAGCCCCGCACACAAAGTTAGCAATCCTAACATTTAGGTACAAAAAAAAATTAAAACTCGCCGTCCCTAACGTAAGGATAGCACCACAAAATCACTGTGAGGGTAATTGCCTTAAACCATGCCGCAGCCATTTGCTGAACCTCAACCTCGCTGTGCCCCTTTGCAGCCAAAAACGGACGGATGGTAACCGAAATGGGGAAAATAAAGGCTACCATGTACCTGAAATGGATGATTGGTGCAGCACTTGCCCCATCTGTTTTGTTTTTCTTTGAACTGTGATGGCGCAATGCAATTTCGTGCTGATAATTAAGCCATTGTTGGTCGTAAGGACGATTGCACACATCGTCAATCCATTTACCGAAACGGGTACGCACTTTTGCCAAATAATCGGCATTGGGGTTACCGTTCTGTGAAAAGTAAGCCAGTAAATGCGGGTTAGCTCCAACAAATCCGTACCAAACATCCAAAATTGCATCGGTTTGGTCTTGCAGTATCTCTCCTGCTTTTTTTAGTTGGACAACGTCCTCATCGGTAAACAAAACTGTCTTTTTTAATAGCGCTAAGTCGTGTAAGTCAACGGGTGAATCGGGCACCATACCATAGGTGTAGCCGTGAATGTTGTTGTTTTGCATATTCTGTATTTGATGTATGCTGCAAATATAGTTAGTTATCCTAACTATATAAAATAGAATTTACATTTATCGTTTAACTACCTATTACTGTCGAAGCCTAAAAATATCGTTGTGCGTTCTCGCGTTGAAATATGTACTATGAAACAATTTGCTGCTTTTTTAACGGGAACGTTGCTATTGATGCAATCCTGCCTGCCTGATTATGACAAAATGAACAGTTTAGACCTTGATTATAATTGGTATTGCACCATTTGGGGAGTGCCTGTGGTGTACGGAAGCATTGTAAACAAAGGAACGGCCGATGTATCGTCGGCTGAACTGACAATTAAAATAACGTTTCAGGACAATACCACCAGCACACAGCGAATAACGGTGAACGTGAATGTCCCTTCGGGTGAAAGGGTAGAGTTTAGGGAGCATTTCAGCAATCCGCGGGACGAACACCCGAAAAGTGTATCGGCAAGCATTACCGATGCTTGGTAACAGTTTACTAATCGTTTACACGGATATACTTCGCAGAGATGGCATCTGCCAGCCATGTATTATCGTTTCCGTGATAAAACTTGATACCATCGGCGGAGGCAGTGGTTGCATCCAACTGTAAGACCACCGGGGCTTTGTGCTTGCGCGAACCGACAATTTTGGCAAGCTGCACGGTATCTGAAAGGTGAACGTATTGGCGAGACATTGGCTTTATGCCCTCTTGCAGTATCAGTTGCGCCACCTCAGGAGAAGTACCATGATACAGCAAAGCCGGGGGTTGAACCGGCTCATAAGTTATTTGGGTATCTTGGGTAGAGTGGCCGTACAAGGCTCTTATGCGTCCGTCGGCAATCTCAAACCGCTGCTTGCCGGAATTGACATCCATTTGTTCTAAATCTTGCAAGGCAACTTTGTCCCACTTTGCATCCAACCGCGCTAATCCGGCAATTAACTCTTCAACCGTTACCCATCCCTCAGCAGAAAGGGTTAATCCCAGCTTCTCAGGACTATGGCGCAACGCCATCGATACGGTTTTGCTTAGATTTTTGTAATCCATAAACTCAATAATACTATATCTTATCAAATACCTCCAAATACCGCTCTATATATTCGTTCATTTGTTTGCGTTTGTATTGCACAATAAAACGCGGGTGCGGCAAGGGTATCACTTCTTTGAAAAAGCCAAACTCAGCATTCAGTTTCTGCAAATAGTTGTAGTTCTTGCCTTCGCCCCAGCAAATGGCTATGTCGGTGCGCAGGCCAAACCCTATTTGTGTTTGTACATTTTCGATGATGGGTTGGCGGGTTGCGGCTAACAATGCAGGGGTGTCGTAGTAATTAATATTTTTACCCTTAAAAGTAAGAGCCATCGGGTACAACGAGTTGATATAAAACTTGCTGTAAAAAGCCTCTGCCCCGCCAAACGCTTTAATCATTTGGTACACAAACACGCTGCTTATTTCTTGTTTTTTGGTAAAACTGTTGAGTATGCCGCAATCGGTCTCTAAACGGATGGGGTCAGTAAAAGGAATGCCCGTAACACCGGCCCCAAACCTACCCGGATTGATACCCAAAATAAATACGCGGGGAAGGTTATCGTTGTAGTATTTGGTGTAGAAAGTCTCAGTAACCCGCCACGTTTCAGCATCCGTAAAAGGCAGCATTACTACTATCCCTTCGGGCAAATCAGCGGGACGAAGTTGCCGATAAAATGAAAGGACTTTGCTGCTTAGGATATCGGGCATTAATGAATATTGAGTATTACAATTTTTTTTGTTCGTTCTCGATCTTCTTTCGAATAATTTCTTTCTCAGCTTTAATTGAGGAAGAATTTATATAAAGATGTTGAAACTTAGCCACAAAATACACTGAAAACAATCCAGTGGTAATAAAAAATACTATTCTAAAAAAAATAGAATCTTGATAAGTTTTATACATTATATCTATCGAATTAAACAAATGCTCATTGAGAAGACAAATAATCAAATAATTAATTATAAAATATAAAACAGAATAGACTATAAACTGCACCCAAAATCCGCGCTTTTTCCCCCTGAATTCAATCTCAACGACCTTCTCGACTTTTTCATTAGCAATATGATCGCGTAATGACTTTATTTGGTCTTCTTGTGTTTTGACCTTAGCCTGTAAATCATCTTTCTCTTGGTCAAAACCAATTTGATTTTGAACAACAGTTTGAATTTTTGCCTTCTTCGAGTCCTTTTGAATTTTTGTTACCGCTTTCCGAATTAGTTCCAACTCAACTAAAGCAGAATCCCTTTCTCTGCTAATTTTATTCTTTTCTTCGACTGTTTTAAAATTTTCAGCTGAAATAATTTCGACATTATTTTTTACAGTCTCTAATTCTTCTTGCTTCTGCTTTAGCATTATATTGAGTTCGTTTTCAAAAAACTCAGAAGGATTAAAACTTTCTTTTTGCGATTCTACTTGGTACTTTTCTAAAAATAGTTTCTCACTTATAAGGTTAAAGATTATTTGCTCATCGTCAATCCCCTCACTCCTTAAATAACTTGCAATTTTGATTAAATCATTAGACTTTCTTGTATCTTTATTGAAACCTCTTGTTGAAACTGCTTTTATAAATGCTTTTTTGTAATTATCAGTTTTAACAGGTAAAACTCTAATTAGTTTATTCAAAAGGTATGATGGCCGAAAGAAAATTGGATATTTCTTACCAACGTAATTCTTCGCCAAAAGGCTATCATACCCCAGCAAAATGCCGTCTAAAGTCAATCCAAAATATTTGGCATCGTTAAAAGTCTGAATTTCCTTTTTTATTATCTTCTCTCTATACCTAATAATTGTCTCTCTTAAAGTTATATCGTGTCGAAGCTGACTATCATTTCTATAAATTTCCCTATAGTTTGTTTTATTTTTTGCCGCATACTCTCGTCTATATTCATTCTTAGCCCCTATATAGCGAACATATTCTTGTATCCTTGTATCTAAATATTCTTCACCAATGCTTTCAACAATAGATTTTGTTTGACTAATCGTAATCCCTTTCCTTGGCAAGGTATAGTCGACTAAATCAATCACTTTAGATGGATGAATAGTGTCCTCTCTTTTCTCAAGTAAACTTGTATAATATTTTCTTGAAAACTCATCTAAATCCTCAGACTTGAGCAACGCACGAATAGCTGAATCCGTTAAATTCCCATCTAAATTAGAAAAATCATCTTTTTTATGCTTAAGTTCTTTCAATGTTAAATCAGTATATCTAAAAGAGATTTTGATATGTTTATTGTTAGCAAGGAATAACTTAAGAAGCTCTTTACAAGCATCATTTTCAACATTTATGTGCAAATCAAGAATTGAGTACAAGAAATTTGTGTCTAGATAAAGAATCCAATCAATAATCTCTTTATCAAAGTTATTATCAACAGCTTCTGGACTTAATCCTAATGAAGCAAAGGATATCGTTTTTTGCCCAATTTCGTCGATAAAATCAATTATTTCCCTCGAAGCATAGTCAGAAAAATGATCGACAATTATTTTAAAAGCAGTCTTTTGTTCATTTTTATTTAATTTTACTATTGCACTATCAAAAACTTGAGCAGAATAGATTATATCTCTATTTTGGTTATCACTAAAGTATTTTTGGGACTCTACGCTAAATTGGTAGAAACATTCGTACAAATATTCAAGATATACTTTCCAAAGTTGGCTTCTATCATCAACAGTTAACATAATATTTGAACATTTCTCATTTAAGAATGTCGAAAAATTTTCAAATCTTTTGTCATCAATAGTGTTAAACTGCCTATGCTCGTCTCTAATTTTCAGTATAACATCTTTAGATAGATATAATCCCTCCTTAACCGAAACAACAACCCCTTCATCCTCAAGATATTGAACAATTCTTTTAAGCTCAGCATCGTATAAATTTAATTCAAAAACTAAGTTTATATTATCAATTAACTCGCTGTAGGGAACTGGCTTTTCAAACTCATATAGAGAAGTGATTATGATAGACTTTATTGTTTCCTCTCTTGTATCTGATGCAGCTAAGTTAAGAGTATGCAACACTTTGTTAAAATCCTTCATATTTATTTTGCAATAGCTAATCAAATATAATATAAATTATTTAATATAATATTGATAGTCCTTAGATGAAACATTTCACACCTTGGAATGAAGTTGTTGTAAATAAAAAGCACCTTGCTGCTACAAAATTAGAACAGATTGAAACCTGTTGCTATCGAAATTACAAGGCGGAGAGGACTTAAGTCCTCTCCGCCTTGTAATTTAAACAGGGTGAGATTTCAATCTCACCGCAAACAATTACTTCACCGCTACCACGCTTATTTCAACGTTTGCATCTTTGGGCAGGCGGCTCACTTGTACGGTTTCGCGTGCAGGAAAATCTTTCTCAAAATAGGTAGCGTACACTTGGTTTATGCGGGCAAATTGCCCCATATCGGTAATAAATATGCTGGTTTTAACAATGTTACTATAATCCATTCCGGCAGCCTTTAGCACAGCCCCTACGTTTTTCATTACTTGGTGGGTTTCGGTCTCAATACTGTCTTGCTCCATATCGCCTGTGGTAACATCAATGGCAATCTGGCCGCTGCAGTACAGGGTATTGTCTACCAAAACAGCTTGGTTATAAGGGCCAATGGGTTGAGGTGCATCGGGGGTAATTATTATTTTCTTTTCCATCGTGTGGGTATTAGTTTTGTGTCCGTTTGAATTATTAGTACATGAAAATAGGTGTAACAGGACCGCAAAATAGGATAGACGAGTTAAAACTGAAAATTTCATCGGCGGCAACGTTGGTTGAAATCAAAGATACCGATTTATGGCAATTGCCCAATTTGGGTTTAACTGCTTTTATTGATGCAGGGTTTGACGATACCCCCGAACACCTGCACCACTACTTACACCTTGAATTCCCTGTTTTGATAAGTGCGGCCAAAACCCAACTTGCCCGCCAACTGGCAGGACAAACCTGTACCACACCCATTTTTGGGTTTAATGCGTTGCCCACCTTTATTAACCGTGCACTGCTGGAGGCTACCTGCTACAATGCAGACCAAAAACCTGTGCTTGAAGAACTTGCTGCCCAACTGGGCTGGCAATGCACTTGGGTGGACGACCGCGTGGGAATGGTAACCCCCCGCATTATTTTTATGATTATTAACGAGGCTTACTACACCGTGCAGGAAGGTACTGCCGGCAAAGCGGATATTGATACGGGTATGAAATTAGGCACCAACTACCCTTACGGGCCTTTTGAATGGGCAGGATTAGTAGGCACTAAAGACGTGTACGAATTGCTGAATGCAGTGTATGAAGACACCCGCGACGAACGCTATAAAATTTGCCCGCTATTAAAAACTGAATATTACAAAGCCCTGTAAGATGAATATTGAAAAACCTTACAAAAGCAGAGCAATCATTGAAGAAACCATGAGTGGTATAATGATTACCATTCCTGCCAAACGTAATTTTTTCATAGTATTCTTTGCGTTCTTAGGGCTTGCAACACAAATCATTGTAGGGTTTATTTTCAGTACACTAATGTTAAGATTTGCAAAAGAAGTCCCAGATACATTTTGGGTACTATTTTTAGGTGCTCTCGGGTATTCCATAATAACCTCCCTTTTATCGTTACTCTGGTATATTATGGGTAAAGAAGTGGTTACTATTGAAAGAGGGGTATTAACGTTAAAAAAAGTAGGAGCACCTTTTGCCAGAACTAAATCATACACTATTGCTGATACAGGAAATTTTAGAACGATAGAGACTGATAATAGCTTTTGGAGTCAAAATAAAACTGCACCATACCGAAAAGCTGGAGCAATTGTTTTTGATTACGGCATG
The DNA here is from genome assembly GCA_008933805.1 of Bacteroidota bacterium. NCBI lineage: Bacteria > Pseudomonadati > Bacteroidota > Bacteroidota bacterium. Next base: position 178,387 of record WBUH01000001.1, on the reverse strand, counting down.
AAATCTAAAAACTTTGGAATGGGCATTGACGAGCCGGAAGCAATTTATATTGTAAATTTTCTGAAAGAAAAGGAGCTAATTAAGGGGGGACAGACAAAAGGTATATAGAGTAAAGGAATAGAAAAAAGCCCAAAAAAGCCCGAAAATACAAGGGTTGCAACCAAAAAAAGCCCGAAAACACAGGACACACAAAACGTACTTTTGTTTAATTTACGTTGCACCGGTGTTTAATTACCACCCACCCAATACCCCAACAAGCAACAAAAGCCTTTAATTGCGCCTATACAGGCGTTTAAACGCCACTATTTTGCACGCTGTGCCTGTGTGTACCACAAACGCCCCGCAAGCCCATAAACCACCCCCGTTTGCACCTGTTTTTTACTGCCCGCCCGTTTGCGGGCTTTTTTTTGCCCCCAAACACACATTTTTAGTGTTAGGTGGACATTTAGGTGGACATTTAGGTGGACACATTTTGTATATTATAGTGCTTGAAAGTAGTGGGGTATGTGTTTTATTTTGCTGTATATGGCATAAAAACGGGCTTTACACCCCCTATAAATCAAAGCCAAAACAACCGTATTTTAATTTAATACGTTGATTTTTAGTGATTTGTGTGTTTACGGGTTGTAAAAACATTTTTGCCGCCTACTTTTGCTACTACTTTAATAGTTTTTTGCATGAAAAAAGCACTATACATTGCCTTTGTTTTATTCCTTGTTTTGGCAGGATGTAGTAAGGAAGATAATAGCCCTTCTAACAATAGCATGAATAAATTGTGTTTGCAGAGCGAGTATAAACTGTATGATAAAGATGGAAACACCTCGCAACACTCTGTTAGTTATATTTCTAATGGTAGAATAGATAGTGTTGTAAGTACTCAGTACTCAAGCCCAATTTATGTATCAAAAACAATTTACAGTTACAAAAATAATACTGAACGAACTGTAAGGGCTTATGGTAACGGTATATTATTAACTGATTTTTCTGCAACAGAATATCTAAACGAATACGGTTTGGTGATAAAAGTAGTAGCAGATAAAAACAAAGGCACTCAAGCAAGGTCTGAGTATAAATATAGTTGCAATTAACCTTCTGAGCGTATGCCTCCTAAAACGCGGGCTATATTGTAAACATCCGTATCAGGCTGTATAAGAATATCTTCAAAAACAGCATTATCACTGCGCAGTATCCAAGTGGATAAACTTACACCCTTGTGTATGCGTTTTATCAGCACACCATTCACCGTATCAAGCACATAAATACTACCCCATACAATAAAAGCATCTTTGCTTTGTTTTTTACAGGCCACCAAATCGCCCGAATTATAGGTGGGCATCATACTTTCGCCACGAACAGGTATTATAAAATCTGCCTTTTTAAACTCAGGGATGTAGTAATTATCTAAAACATCTTTATCCATCACAACAAAATCACCGGCACCCTTACCCGCAAAAGCCTCAATAGGCACTAAAGGTATGCCTTTTAGGTTGTGATATACAGCAGGCGGATCTGCTGCTACCGTTATTTCACTACTGGGGGTGTTATAACCCATCTGTTTATTTTCAGATGTTTCTAAAAACATCAACCCTTGCCCATCAATTAAAAATCTATAGGAAACCTTAAATCGTTCAGAAATTCTTTGTAGATATTCTATAGTTGGTTTTTGCCTTCCCGCTTCAATATGACCGTAATTCGCTGGTGTAGTATCAATAGCCTTAGCGAAATCAGTGGCGCTTAGATTAAGTGCTTTACGAACTTCTATTAGATTTTCTTTAATGCCCATTACATAAATTCTATAAAAAAGCTTGCTTATATAGAAATTCTATATTTATATTTGTTCTCACAACAGCAAAGATATGATAACAAATAAGAAAAAGAGAGGGTTTAAACACCTGACTTTATACCCGGCAGTGGGTGAAATAACGGGGTTTACCCCCGGCACCGTGAAACAGGTGCTAAACGGATACCGAGAAAATGACCTTATAACAAAAGTAGCCGAAGGATTTGAGCAGGGCTACGAGGTGGGCAAAGAAGAGATAATAAAAAAGATTAACCAGTAGCTAACCCGCAAACCCCAACTACCATGCCGTTTATAAAATTTGAAGAAACCCCTACCGGCCCTGCCGAACTGGCCCTTGCCGATGCCTTGCAGGATTTGTGCAGGGTAAGCGGTACTAAAGATTGCAGAAACCTTGCACCCACCGTGCGCATGCTGGCCGAAAAGCACCTGTGCAATATGGTAACAGGCTGCGGCGGCAGCCACATATACATACACCGCGAGTATGAGTTTGTGCCCGGCCAGCCAGCACACGAAAACAACCGCCGCTGGGCCATTATTGCCGATACCGAACTATAACACCTAATAGCATAACACCATGAACCACAACTACTACATATTTAGAAAAAACGACCTGCTGTTTCAAAAATTCCTGCGAAACATGCACTCCATACTTGTAAAAAAGGGCGAGGACATTTTCCCTTGTGATGTGAGAGAGGAGTGCGAAAAATACAATGTATTCAACAGGCTATCGTCCCTGTTTAAAGATGAGGCTGTAAATGAAATTTATACCGGATTAGGGGACTTTGAAATGCCTGAATGGGAAAGAGAGTATTACCAGCAAGATAACCTACCCCAAATTTCTGAAAAGAAAGTTAAAAAAGCGGCTACCGCACCAAAAGCGCTCAGAGAGGGCTGGCTTCCTGAATGGAAAAAATCTACAGGGCAGCAGCATTGCGACAGGGCGGGATGCCCCTGCTCAAAAAAACATGCCGAGATGAGTTACCGCAACAGCCTTAAAGTGTCATAAACCCCAAAAACAACACATATATGAATTACCAAAACATCAAAACGTTTGAAGATGCGCTGGCAGCTACCGGCGAAACCTTTAACCTGCCCGACGGCCTTAGTGCCGATACCATTGCTTATGAAAAGCTAAAAATAGTAGCAAAAGCCCTGAACGAAGGGTGGACACCCGACTGGACTAATAGCAAAGAGCGTAAATACACCGTAGTGCTGTACAACTACCAGCCCGGCGGCGTTGGTTTCGTTGATTCGGGCTGCGATTACTGGAATTCGGTTACGTATTGCGGCTCGCGCCTTTGCTACCCCTCTGCTGAAATTGCCATGTATGCCGGAAAGCAATTCCGTGACCTGTATAACCAATTTTTCAACTAAACCCCAAAAAACACCATGAAAAACGAAAATTTTAAAACCCTTGAGGGCGCATTTGCCCACCACGAGCTTGACCTGAACAACCTGCCCGAAGGTGCAAAAGCCATTAAAACCTTTGAGGATGCCTGCGCAAAATTGGGAGTTGACCCCACCGCCTTGCCCGAAGTGGCCTACCTGCCGCAGGAATTTCAAACCCCCGTTATTAACCACTACAAGGCAATGGTAATAACCAAAGCGCTGAACGACGGGTGGACACCCGACTATACCGATAGTGACCAGTGGAAGTACGAGCCCCGTTTTTGGATGGTAAAAGATGAGGCTGCCCCCGGCGGCGTTGGTTTCGTTGGTTCGGGCTGCGTTGGCTGGGATACGCATACGCATTGCGGCTCGCGCCTTTGCTTTGCCTCGGCAGAGCTGTGTATCTACGCCAGCATCCAGTTTGAGGACATATACAGCGGGATGTTGTTATAACAGCCCCACTCCCTGCACGGTGCGCTAAGGCGGGCTGTTCGATTCAGCCACAGGGTAGCAATTTTAATAAACTAAAAAGGAACTTTATATGGATACGTTTGATAAATACAATCAAGAAATAAAGACTGGCTTAACAGATAATCAGCAACGCCACCAAGAACCCTCTTGTAAGCCCATTTGCTGTCCTTATCCTCATTTGGTAAATGAAATTCATACACTTCCCAAATTACATCTAACTCGTCAGATGAAACAACATCGGAAGATTTTACGAAGCGTATTGCGGGGAAAGGCAATTTAAACAAAGTACAAACAGAAGCAATAAAACCTTGAACCACTGGGGTAGGAGTTGATTTTGATGCAGTAGTCCCCTCTTCATTGTAGTGAGAAATTACCACCCTACCAATAATAACATCAGCTTTCATACACAGCAAAAATAAAGCCCCCAAGATAGTGAAAAAATGAACGGCCCCTACGAAATATACGATAACGAATACGGAGTGCGGATAAGTTACCTGCTAACCGACGATGACCGCCGCCATACCCACAGCGTAGGGCTGTTTAGTTACGATGTTTACTTAAAAAGAGCCTATCGCAAAAAAGACTTTCGTTTAAAGCAGGGGCGCGGCTATGGCAATGAGGCGTTGGTACGGTTTAATGCACTAACCAACGAAGAGCAGCAGGTGCTGGTACAAAAGTGGGGCAGCCCAAAACAAACCGCCCACCCGCTACAGGCACATTATGAGCTTGACGGGGCCGCGCGTGCCCATTATGACCGCTATGTGTTTGATGACGGCCAGTTTATAAAAGAAGAGCAAAAGCTGCGCTATACGGTAAATGCCAGCGTGCTGAATGCCCTTGCAAAAGTGAAGGCCAAACGGCTTACCGAGCGCAAAAAGAAACACGGCAGCACCCGTATATGGGACACCCTGATAAAAGATGTGCACACCTTTAACGAGGTGTTACGCGAAAAATACGGCTATGTGCACAGCCTGCCCAACAGCGATAAACTGCGCCACAAACTGAACGACTACCTGAAAAACGGTTACGATACCCTTATACCCGGCTACCACAAAAACAGCAACGCCCAGCTTGCAACCCCCTTAATGATTGAACTGTGGACAAACATATATGCCGGGCAAAAGGGCAAAAAACCAAACTATACAGAGGTATGGGCCACATACAACCGCTTTTTGCAGGGACAACTGGACATTATAAACAATGCTACCAAAACCCCCTACGATTATAACCACCCCGATTTTAAGGTGGTGAGCGACAAAACGGTGTACCGCTACCAAACCATGTGGGAGGTAAATATAGGAGCCACCAGCAAACGCGAGGGTAACGACCAGGTGTTTAAGAAAATGGTGCCCCACCACCAGCGCTATCGCCCCATGTTTGCCGGAACGCTGATAAGTGTGGATGACAGGCAACCCAAGTTTGAGTATGCGCCCGGTAAACGTATATGGGCCTACATGGGTATAGATGTGGGCAGTACAGCATTTACCACTTGGGTGTTTGGCGCAAGCAAAAAGGGCATTATTACAGAGTTTTATAAAGAAATGTGCCGCGCCTACGAACGGTATGGCAAACACCTGCCCTACGAGATGGAAGGTGAACGAAGCCTAAACAGCAGCTTTGAAACCACATTTTTGCAAAACGGGGCCATGTTTCAGCGGGTACGTATTGAAGCCAACAACGCAAGGGGTAAAGTGATAGAGCGGTATTTCAGGGATTTTGCCCTGATGATGGAGCGGCAGGTGCCCGGCTTTAAAGCCCGACCTTTTGCCCGCACCGATGCCCACCGCCCCGGGCGCGAAAAGCAGATATACTACACCCAGCAAGAGATAGTGCAGATAGTGCTGCGTGCGATAAAGGACTGGAACAATATGCCCCACCCCAACCAAGAGCTTCACCCCGCAATGACAAGGTGGGATGTTTTCAATAAAAAACAGCACCCTGAGCTTGAAAAATACCCCACCAATTGGGCGGGCCTATTGCCCCACTTGGGCAAAGTGGTTGAAACCAGCATGGAGGCCGGGTATATAAGGCTACAGCACAAACAGCGCAAGGTAGGTTTTGACGGTAAGGTGGCCATAGGCACCGACCTGATAAACATCATGCGGCAGATAGAAGGCAAAAAAGTGCTGGTGCGCTGGCTGGACGATGCCAAAGGCAATGTGCTGAAAGCCCTTGTATATACCCCTGATAATAAGCTGGTATGCGAACTGATAAACGAAACTGCATACAACCACGGGGCATTAGAGCGCACGGCAGCGGATGACGAGGTATTGATAATAAACAGCGCCTACCAAAACACCGTAACTGCGTTTTATAAAACCGCCGCCAAGCGGATAGACAGTGTAACCATAATAGACAACGAACCGCTTACAGGCAGTTTTGATATACCCGAACTACAAACCTACCATTTTGAGGACACAGAGGCAGAGGAGTTGCCCCTCTTTGATGAAGAGGAGCAAATGGCCTTTGTGCCAGCCAACAACACACTTAAAACCGATTTCATAAGCAGATTTTAAAATACACCATCCATGAATATAGAATTTAAACAAACCGTAGTAAAAGCCCTTTTGGGGCAGCGCGATAAGTTTACGGGCAGCGATGCTGCTTTTGCCACACAGTGGGCACTTAGCAAAAGTATTTATAGTCGCATGAAAAACGGCGAAACTGAGCGCATACTTACCGATGCCGAGTGGCTTAGGCTTGCCCGCGAGTTGGGTATAACCGCCGGGCAAACCCGTTGGAAAATGGCAAAAACAAAGGTGTTTGAGGCGATACACAACGATGTGGTGTTTTGCCAGCAGCATAGCAAAAGCCTTGTGTTTGTGGATGATTGCGCGATAGGGAAAACATACACTGCAAAATACCTCGCCAAAACCCTCACCAATTGCTTTTACATGGACTGCTCGCAATCAAAAGGCAAAGTACAGTTTATACGCGCCCTTGCCAAAACAATAGGCTTAGATAGCAAAGGCAAGATATACGATGTAAAACAAAGCATAAAAGACTGGCTGAATTACCTGCCCAACCCTGTTGTGTTGCTGGATGAGTTTGGCGATGTAGAATATACTGCCTTTTTAGAGTTTAAAGAACTGTACAACGCTACCGAAGGCCGCTGCGGGTACTACCTGATGGGTGCCGAAGGCTTCCGCGCTAAAATACGCAGGGGTATTAATAACGAAAAGGTGGGTTTCAGGGAGATTTTCAGCAGGCTGGGCGACAAGTTTATGAGCATTGTGCCCATTGACCGCAACGACCGTTTGAAGTTTTACCAACAGCTGATAACCGATGTACTGAGCGTAAACATGGCCGACAAAACCAAGCTGAACGAGCTGGTAAAAACCTGCCTTGCCAGCGATGCAAATGGTGAGATTGGCGGCCTTCGCAGGGCTGAAACTTTGCTGCTTGCAAACACGGGAGGGCAGGCATGAGCACCAAAGAACGCATACCCCGCGCCCTTACCGCCAAAAACGTAATAGAGCAGGAGTTTGAACTTTTACCGCTCAAGGGGGCTTGGCACGATGCCTTTGGTGAGCCGGAGCGTACAGGTGTATGGCTGGCGTGGGGAAACAGCGGCAGCGGCAAGGGTAGTTTTATGATACAGCTTGCCAAAATGCTGAGCGAATATGGCGATGTATTTATTGATGATTTGGAAGAGGGGGGCAGGCACACCTTTAAGGTAAATGCGCTGCGGTACGGGCTAAGCAGTGCGCAGGGCAAAGTGCTGGTGCGCAAGGAAGATATGGCCACATTGGATGCACGATTAAGCAAGCCCCGCAGCCCTGAAATAGTGATAATAAACACCGTGCAGTATATGCACGTAAACACCAAGTGGTACAGGCAGTTTGCAGAAAAATACGCCCGTAAAAAGCTACTGGTATTTTTTAGCCAAGCCGACGGAAAACGGCCAAAGGGCACACTGGCAGACGATATAAAATACGATGCTGATTTGAAAATATGGGTAGAAGGCTTTAAGGCGTTCAGCAACGGGCGCACGTGGGGCGCAACAAAAGAATACACCATTTGGGAAGAGGGGGCGGCTGAGTATTGGGGCCAACAAGAAATTGAACAATAACCAAGTATAACACTAATGAAAACCCAAAACAACATTATCACCGCAGAACTATTTAACCTGCTATATCCCGTAGGCAGTTCTGTTTGGGCGCACGTCCACCCCGGTTTGCGCCAATGTAAAATACTAAGCCCTGCCGAACACATCAGCGAGCATGAGGTGGCGTTTAAAGCCAACTATGACCTTGTGCACAGCGCAATGGTAAGCCTCGCCTGGTTGGATGCTGCACACGTAGTAGATGACTTTAACGACCGGTTTACCGAGGGCTGTTGGCTGTACTGCGAAAAGAAAGGGGAAACCTACGCCCTGCAAGTGGAGCGCGGGGCCACATACAGCCAAAGTGGTAACTTTTTTATGGCAGGCGGAGAGCAGCACAGTATTGCGCGCGTAATGGGCCTTGTGAAGTGGATAATAGAGTTTAAAGATGAAGGGCAGGATTTTACCAAATGGTTTGTGAACGAAAACAATGTGGTAGTTGACAGTAAACCCCTGCACGCCAGCTTGTGGAGCGGGCATACTATTGATATGGAAAGACTTGCAAACGGATGGGTAGCCGGTAAGGATGCCGAGGGCAATGACTACAGCATACGCTACCCTGTGCGGAACCTAATACTATGCCCACACAGAATGGAGGTGCAACATGGGTAATAGTAAAGCTAAACAATACGGTGAAGACATACGCGGGCAAGTGCTGGCTATGCTGGGCATCACCGCAGAGGAGTATTTTGAGCTTGTTTTTGCCAGCGGTGTAGCCTACGCCGAGGCCAACAGCTTTTGCCACCTTATCGCCCAGCTAAAAACACACAGCGCACTTTATTGGGCATGGTGGGAAAACCAGTTTGCAATAGCGGATGACGTGTTTTTGCACAGCTACCAATATGCCGGTAAAAATGAGGGGCTGCTTCGGTTTTTGCGAACCGAATGGAAAAAGGCACACCTGCCCGAAAAGATAAAGGCTTTCCCACCTAACGAGGTACTTAAAACAAAGGAGGTTGAATATGCCTGACAAAATAGCACAACTACTTGCTGAAATAGCTGAACTGAAAGAACGCATGAAAAACTCAAGTTTAAGCCATGAGCAGCTTGCACAAATGCAAATTTGGCTGCGGGAAAAAGAGACGGATGCCGAAAGGTTAATAACCGCCGAAAATAGCCCAGCTAATAACAGTTAAACAACAATTAAAACCGATTTAAACAACAATAATATGAGCAACGTAACACTGGCCAATTTATCAGCTGAAGATAAGGCCGCACTTTTAAAAGAAATGGAGGCAGAGCAGCAGGCCGAAAAAGACAAGAAGCAGCAATACAAAGCTATTGTAGATAGCACTGTGGGAGATGTGTTTGATAAGCTGACGCAGGCCGCTAACCAGCTATCAGATGCCAAAACACTTGCGTACAATGAACTAAAAGCCCTGTTGGAAACTAAGCAGGAGGTGTATGATGTTAAGAACGGACAGAAAACACACACCTTCACCACCCAGGATGGCAGGTACCGCATAATCATTGGGGTGAAGATGCTAACACGCTGGGATGGTACTGAAAGTGCCGGGGTAGAGAAAGTGAAACAATACATCACCAGCTTGGCAAAGGATGAGAATAGTGCCAATTTAACTGAACTGGTAATGAACCTGCTGAACCCCGATAAAGCGGGCAACCTTAACCCCAACCGCGTAATGCAGCTTGTAAAACTAAAAGAAAAGATAAACAACCCCCTGTTTGCGGATGGTGTGGACATCATTATGGCCGCTTATGCGCCTGTAGAAAGCAAGCCTTTTATAGAAGCCTATGAGCGCGATGCAAGCGGCGAATACAAAAACGTGGAGTTGCGCTTTGCGCAATTGGCCATACCGCAGAAAGGAGTTTGTGAATAATGGACGCACAGATAATAGAACAACACATTTTAGGCACTTTGGACGATAGCGTGGCCGACCTTGAAACCACAGAGTATTTAGAACTTTTAAAGGGCTTACGGTATGAAATTAATAACCGTATAGAAATAACTGAAAACGAATTAAAACAATAACAAATAATTATGTGTACAAAAACAATAAAAGTTTTAGAAGCAAAGCAGGCTGATGTGCTTGCGGCTTACAGCAACGGCGATGATAAAACCCGTGCCGCCCTTGAGGCAATATACGGCAGGGAGCCGTTTAACCAAAAAATTACCGACTTGGTAAAAACCTTTGAAGATGCGCTGGCAATAACCGGTGAGGACTGGTGCCCGCCGCAAGGCATGACAAGTGACGAAATAGCCTATCGTAAGTTGAAAATAATAGCCAAAGCCCTTAATCAGGGATGGACACCTGACTGGACGGATAGCAACCAAATAAAATACACCGTGTGGCTAAAAGACTTCCGTCCCGGCGGCGTTGGTTTCGATGATTCGGGCTACGGTAGCTGGTTTACGGTTACGGGTTGCGGCTCGCGCCTTTGCTACAGGTCGAAAGAACTGGCACTGTATGCAGGAAAGCAATTTGAGGATTTGTATAAGGAGTTCTTTTTGATAGCAGGTTAAAACTTTGGGTTGTGTGCTGCATGAGTTGCGGCGCGGTGCTCGGTTTCCCGGCGGCGTTGGTTTCGATGATTCGAACTACGATAACTGGAATACGAATACGAATTGCAGCTCGCACCTATGCGAGATAAAGATATAAGCGGCACAAACCCTGCCAACACGGCAAAAAATAAACAAATGAGAAAAGGCTTTGGTAGCCGAGGCGAAAAAGACTTTTTGAAAGCAAAGGCATGAAAAAGATAGGCAACATATACGGTAATATTTGCACGCTCGATAACCTTCGTTTAGCTGATAAAAAGGCGCAACGAGGCAAAAGCAAACAATATGGGGTTGGCATTCATAAAAAGAATGCCGAGGCCAATTTGCTGAGCCTGCAACATCTTTTATTGTCTAAAACCTACAAAACATCACCGTACACTACTTTTATTGTAAACGAGGGCAAAGAGCGCGAGGTATTTAGGTTGCCTTATTTCCCCGACCGGATTTGCCACCACGCTATTATGAATGTGTTGGAGCCTATTTTCAAATCGGTATTTACAGCCGATACATATAGCTGCATCAGGGGCAAGGGCATACACAATGCTTTTTATACCATTCGCCGTGCCCTTACAGATGAACCCGGCACCCGGTATTGCCTAAAGCTGGATATTAAAAAATTCTATCCCAGCATCAACCACGATGTATTAAAGGCTTTGTTGAGGCACAAGTTTAAGGATAACGATTTGTTATACCTGTTGGATGAAATAATAGATAGCGCGCCCGGTTTGCCCATCGGAAATTACTTATCACAGTACCTTGCCAACTTCTACCTTTGCTATTTTGACCATTGGTTAAAGGAAAAAAAGGGCGTGAAATATTACTTTCGATACGCGGATGATATAGTAATACTTGCCGACAATAAACCCTACCTGCATACCCTACTGGCTGATATACGCCAATACCTTACCGAAAACCTGAAATTGGAAGTTAAAAGTAACTATCAGGTGTTCCCTGTTGCAAGCCGTAGCCTTGATTTTATCGGGTATAAGTTTTACCATACCCATACGCTGGTACGCAAAAGCATTAAGCAAAATTTTGCCCGCAAGCTGGCCAAAGGAGCCAACCCACAAACAATAGCATCCTATAACGGGTGGCTTACCCATGCAGATTGCATTAACCTATACAATGAACTTATGAGAAAGTTTAGTGACCTGAACATAATTATTGAAAATAAGAGTTTCACAGGCGAGAAAATCGCTATAAAGAAAATACTTAACAAAGAAATATCGGTAGTGGCCTATAAAATAGGAGGCTCAAAATACACAGACAAAGGCACGGGTAAATGCCTTCACCTTCAAATAACCCTCAATGGCGATAAGCGGGTGGTGTTTACAGGCTCATCAACCCTGATGCAGCAAATTGAGAAAGTGCCCGCCGACGCATTTCCTTTTACCACAAAAATTATTGAAAACGAAGACAGATACGAATTTACCTAATAACCACCAATTATGATACTCGGATTTAAAAAACAGTTTGTGCCCAAAATTGAAGCAGGCAGCAAAATACATACCCTGCGTGATGACCCCGCCGACCGTTGGAAGCAGGGTAACAAAATACACATGGTTACGGGTATGCGTACCCCAAACCAGCATACATTTAACGATAAACATAACTGCAAAAGCACCCAACGGGTAGTTATGAAAACCGACACCACCACATCAAATATTGATTATTTGGTTTTGTATGTTGACGGTAATAGGCTTTGGGATATTGCCGGCATGGCATTTGCCAAAAATGACGGATTTGATGAGTGGAGCGACTTTGAAGAGTGGTTTTTACCATTGGTAAAAGTGGCAGGAGGGGAAAAAGAGTTTAAACTCATCCACTGGACTGATTTTAAATATTGATATGGCTAACCATTGTATGAAACATTACAAATGCGATAAGTGTGGGGTTAATTACTGCCCCCGCTGTGAAGAGTGCGATTGTTATGAACTAAAAACGAATAATATGAAAACACCTGAACAAATTTTAAAGGAAAAACTGGCCGACGTTATGACAGGCGACAAACTTAACCCGCAAGAGCAGGAACAATTTTGGGAAATAGTTAAAGCAGATGACGATGCAGCGGACATGATTAAAGGCTGTCTTGATGCTATGAATGAGTATGGACAGCTTATGTACCAACTTGGTAAAAGTGAATTGAAATAAAATGAATTTCTCGCAAATAATGGAACTGCAAAGCCTGTTTATTAACCCCTCGGTAATAGAAGTTACCGGGGAGTGTTATGATAGGGTTATTGCATCCGTTGACAGCGAGGTAGAGTTTATTAGAAAAGTAAAACTATTGGGCGTTGAGGCTTGGTATAACGAATTTTTACAGGAGAATAAAAACATACACCCCGTACAGGGTTCGTGGGTGCTGTGCGCCGTAATTCACGCCTATTTTAATAAATAAACACCATGACAAAGGATGAAATAAAACAAGAACGAATAAAATACCTTGCTCACCTTTTATCAACAGGGGATGCAAATGATATTAATACTCGACGAGATGTTATAAAAACTGTAACGCTTGCAGAAGGCGATTTGAGTTGTTGCCATTGTGGGCAGTCAGTTTATGATACTGATGACTATCTGCATGAACATGAAGGAAACCTGTACTGCTGGGACTGCATGGAAGACAAAGTTTATACCCGGTGTGCTATATGCCATGATTTATTTATTGGGGCTGAAAAAAAGGAAGACTTCAAACTTCATATAAGCGAGGAATATGAAAGGAAGTATGGTTTAAAAGCAGGGATATACCGCACAACAAGTTGGCCGTATTATAGGGACGATATGTTTTCAACCGTTGTGTATGAAGACAGCGTTGAACTGGTAAGGGCTATTGATATTAATTCAATTAATAAAAAACGGTATTACCAACCAGATGAATGTTTGTGCGGTGAAATATGTGATGCCTGCTTTGATTTGTATTCACTACGAAAGTATAAGTACACCCAATACTGTGACCCAAAGGTAAGGGTAACGCGCAATATTTACGAACGTGGTTTAATAGCAACCGGTAAATAGTAAATGCACTATGAAAACCTATATACTCACATCACAACGGTTTGCAGGTGAAATACAGTTTAAATTTGATTTAAACGACAGTTTAATCGGGTTTGAAATACAGGCCGAACTGGACGAGAAACAAACCAACTACTTCTTTAATAACCTGCCTCGGACGCTTGGGGCGGCAGTTGCGATGACAAAAAACCCCGGCGCAACGATGAAGCTGGAACTAATGCCCCAAGACCTGAGCTTTGATGTGTTTTATAACCAATATGGCTATAAAGTGGGAAAACAACAGGCTGAAACGCAATACAAAAAACTAAGCGATGCGGATAAGCACAGGGTAATCATGTCAATACGTCCCTACAAACGCTACCTCACACGCACCGGCGTAGCGCAGGTATGGCCTGAGCGTTTTATATCGAGAAAATACTTTGAAACCGACTGGAATAAAGCATAAAGTATGTTAGCTACTACACCACAGAAAACCGCCATAATGACCCTTATCCGCCGTTTGGGATTGGATAAAGAGCAGATAGTGGAGGCAGCAACGAACGGGCGCACCACCAGCCTGCGGGAAACCACGTTGGAAGAGGCACGCCAGCTATTGGATAAGCTGGGCGCACAACCCAAAGAAGACCCATGCCAAAAAATGAGGGATAAAATATACAGCATGGCCCACCAAATGCGTTGGACGATACCCGGCCAGCCTGACAAGGTGGATATTACCTATATGAACCAGCGACTGGTAAAATACGGCTACCTGCACAAGCGCCTGCACAAGTATAAGTACAACGAACTGCCTAAGCTGGTAACGCAAGTGGAGCAGATGTTAAACCATTATCTAACCGGCAAATGACAAAAGCAATACAACGCCGCATCACGGCTTCTGATAAGGCCATAACCATGAAGCTAAGCCATTACGAGTTAAAACTTGTATGCACAGCCATAGAGCGCGCTTACCGCAAAATAAAACTGGATGGGGTACCACAACTAAAAGAAAACGATACCCTGAGCAAAGATCCATTGGAAGTAATGGTAATAGAGCTATGCTACAATGCTATGGTGAAGTTTAAAAAGAAACTGGCCGAAGACTTAACCATTAGTGCTATAAGCCTTCCTGTGGCAGAAACCTGCGCACTTTGGGAGCTATACCGATACGGGTACCTGTATTATAATGTTGATGATGCTGCAATAACATCCCTTTTCACCGAAGTACACCCCCAACTAAGCTAAAACCGCCATGCCAAAACTAACACAAAAACAACTTAAAGATAAGGCCATATACGAAGAATACAGGCACAAGTTTATTAAAAAAAGGATGCGGCACGGGGAGATACTGACCGACCTGGGCAAAAAATACTTTTTAAGCGAAACCACCATTGCCCGCATTGTGCGTTTAATGGCTGCTGAATCGGAGGATAGGGAAAGAAAATAAAGGCATCGGGAAAATAAAATTTATCCCCTTATGGGCTGTAAGTAGGTTTGCTGTATGGAAAATGAAAAACAACAATTGATAGAAGACGCAAGGCGTTTGTTTATCAGGAACGAAGACGAAAAGCAGGCTATTGCAGTCAACCCTATGGATGTAGAATTTGGGATTGAAATAGAAGTGCCCCATAAAATAGACCTGAAAGATTTGGACAGTATATCCTATTTGCGGCAAAAGTACAACTTAACAGAGGGCGGGGTATGGTCTGAATACATGGAGGCTTTTCCGGGCTTAGGCAAGGTAAGTATCCAGCTTTGCCGACCGTATGATTAAGATGTTTACAACAGCATAAAAGCCCGGTAATCGCCGGGCTTTTTTATTATGGGATTACAAAATCGGTTTTTGTGGTGTCTTCAGGCCTTGAGCTTGGCGTTTTAAATGTAGCGTTCACTTCAAGGGATTTGCCCAGCGGTATAGTTTTTTGCGCTGCTGAATCATCGGTAATCTCAGTGGCAAAAATCAGGTTGGTTACAATAAAATTACTATGGTCGTTGTCCTCCTCTTCGCCCATTCGTGTTAAAGGTGTACATCCGGGATATTCAAACCCCTCAAGTGCTTTATAAACCGCTTCGGTAAAATCAAAATAGCGCAGCGCAACATCTTTGTTGGTGCTGTCCGCATGGCTGTCGGCATAGTTTTCATACAACACGGTAAAGCGTACTACACATTGCCCGCGTTGCACCCCTGCCCCTGTGCGTGCATAAGCGGCCTCGCTAAATTCAATCAGTACTGCGGGCATGGGTACCAGCGCACCGGTATCATCCAACAGGCGTACCTGTCCCATGTTCTTATCCACCCACTGCATACGGTCAACAGTGCGTAATTGTTCCTGAAGGGCTAAAAATAGGTTTTTCTTTATACTCATCGCTGTAATGATTGAATGTGTGTGTTTATATACCGTTCTATTTTACGTTCCAAATCAACACTATGGTAAAATATAGGGCGTGAGGGGACGGTAAGGGTTTGTTTTTTGGTTAAAGCAAGGTTGCGCCATATTTCACCCGCAGCGTCAAGGCTTTTGTTTTTTTGGCTGTTGCCAGGCGTTCCGTCTTTTTTTAATGATTTGCCTGCACCGGCTTTATAGGCCATTGCCCAAAAAAAACGGCGCATAGCAGGGGTAACGGGTATTTCGCCGCCCTGCTGGTGTATAAGCGCATAGTTTACGTTATTAAATACAATGGCCTTGTTGCGTGCCGTCATGTGCTGTATGCCCCTGAATAACTCGCCCCCTTTGTACAACAATTGCCTGCGCTTGCCGGGAAACTCAAACTTGCGTTGTTTCCAAGGGGTAAAAGTGCCGTTTTGTACCCCGCCCCGCTTAAAGTTTTCGCGGAAAAACTGGGCAGCCAAAAAAGCAATATTGCGCATAGCCACATGGTTGCGGTTGCGAAAATTTTGCTTTATCCGCTCAAAGGTTATGTAGTTACGGTTTTGTTGCATTACAATGCGCTTTCAAAATCAGTTACAGCACGGGTAAGCGAATCGGTTACCCCGCGTTTCATGTCCGGGATGGCCTCGTTGGTGCTGCTGGTGTTAACTGTAAATTCCCGTATAAGGTTTTCAATTTGCACGCTTACGTTGCGCACGCTGCGCCCCGCCGATACTGTGGGGCTGTACGGTGAACCCGAACCGCCACCGGCCACACCGGTAGCATCATCAGAACCAAATACCCAGTTCCCTTTTTTGTCCTGTTTTAATCCAAAAGAACTAAACTGCACCTGGCTCCCAAATTTACGGTTAGCAGCAGTTACTAACCCGGCAATTGCCTGCGGGCTGGCCTTGCTATAATCACCTGCGTTTTGCCCGTACATCGCCATAGCTAACTCCTGTATGCTTTTTGCGTCGTTCAACAAACCCCTGCGGTTACCTTCAAAACTAACTTTAAAGGTTATATCCCGCTCACGGGTAATTTTATTGTCTATTTCAGTAAGGGCATTTTTGGCTCCGTCTATAAGTTTTAGGTGTTGCGATATTTGATCGTTAAAATTGGCTTCAAACAACCCTGCTTTGTCCCCCATTCTGCGCCGGGCTTCCACATCAAGTATTTTGCGCTCGCTGTAGGCCATTAAGTGTAAGGTGGCCCGCTTTTCCTCCTCAAGTTCTTTTATACGCTCTTTCCCAATCATCCCCACCCTTCGGGCTTTCATAACTTCGTTTGCCTGTTCCTGCGCATACTTTAAATCCCAAAGCGTATCTTTTTCAGTTATCAGGTTTTGCAGGTATTGGGGATAGGTGGAGTTAATCTTTTCCCGCAACGCATTATATTCTTCAGTTCCGGGAATTAAACTTTGCAGTGTTTCAAAATTTTTATTCAGTTCCGCATTAACAGCGTACAATGGCTTTGCAACGTCCTGTTTAGGTAAATACTCACTGAGTGCTTGCATAGCCGCCAGTTTCACTTGTTTCCACCCCAAACTTACCCCTTCCAACTGATCACCCAGTACCGCCATTGTTTTTACGGTTTGGTTTTCAATGCGGGTCATTTCAGCACGGGTGCTTTGCATTGCTGTTGGCAAACCGCTGGCAAAAGTTCGCTTTAATTCCGCAGCAAATTTGGGTAAAAAGTCTTCGGCCATCAGTTTACCGTCTGCCATCATTTTATCCAATTGGGCATTGGTTACCCCCATTGCCCGCGCTGCGATGTTAAACGCCCCCGGTATGCGCTCACCTATCTGACCCCTCAATTCCTCGGCCTGTACCTTGCCCTTGCCCATGATTTGGCTAAGGGCTAAAAAAGTGCCCTTTTGGTCTTCGGCACTCCTGCCCATCACCGTAAGTGCCCCGGCCACACTTTCGTACATATCCTTTACCTGAACATTGGTTATTTTAGTGCCCAATGCCCCCGCGCTTAACAGGGCAAACCCCTCTTTGGCAGCCATCAAATCATTACCCAGCTTATTGGCTGTTTGGTCTAAATACAACAGGTTTTTTTCACCTTCTTTTGCGTTGGCAAACTTGATAGCATTATCAAGGCTTTGCACCTGCATTTTAACCTCTGTAGCCTGATCAGAAAAATCAATAGCCATTTTTCCGGCCCCTATAATAGCTGCCGGGGCAAGAAACCGTGATAATGCACCCATTTCAAACAACCCACCTCCACCTGACTTACCACCCCCCCCACCATTGTTACCCATCACCCCAAGTGCCTTGTTATATTTGTGGCCCATAATGCGCATGTGCCTGTCTAACCGGGTGGTAAGCTGGCCCATGCTGCGGTCAATCTGCGTAGCCAGTGTTTGGGTACTTTTGGCAAAATCATTGCCCAAGGTTTTAACGGCCCTATCCAGCCCCATTACTTTAGCCTTGCCCATATCTACCCCGCGCATATCGCCGGGGCGCATATTAATCACATACTCAAGCGATTTTTTCATTTCACCGTTCTTTATTATATTTGTACTGTTTTGCCGCCGCCAGTTTGCTAACCACAAGCGGCGACGGCTCCAACCAAAAGCTGCCGCAAGGTGGCTTTTGGCGTTTTAGGGCAGCATATCAAAATCAAAGTCCCCTATTCTGTCCCGTTCAATCAGTATATCCGTTTCCAAAAAATCCAATTGCAGCACGATAAGTTTTACCCCGGTGTAATTTTCGGGCTGTCCGGCCACCGCTTTTAATGCACGTATTACGGCGGCCTTATTATATGCCTCAGTTTCGATAAAAAGGCACACAGTGTGCGCCCCTTGCTTGCCTGCATGGCTTACATCCCGCTTTATGGTGTTAGTTACGTTGCTGCCCGTGATGTGCTTAAATTCAACTGGTTTTTTTGCGGCAATACTGTCGGGGTTTTTAAAACCCGTAAGTTTTGCATCAGGGGTAAGTGTGATTTTTGCCCCGGTAGTTTTTGACAGGCGCACAGCCTGTTTTCGGTTCATTTCTACCTCAGCAGGGTTAATTAGCGGGTGTTCATATACTGCTGTGCCCTTCACTTGTGTATATGCCTGTAGTTCTGTTTTCAGGGCATTGATTTGAAGATTGAGTGGGCGCATGGCAGCAAAATCAAAGTCTTTAATATAGGGGTGGGTGGGTGAGCCGGTAAAGGCTTTGCCGTCCGCGCCAAAGTTCCGGCGGAATTCCGCTGCCAATGGGTTGGCTTTTAATTCGCTTTCCAAAGGGTGTACTTCGGGACCTTCAAAATCGCTGGTAGCATAACAGCGGCAGCGGTAACCATTGGGAGGGTAATGCGTGCGCCAAAAGCTGTGCGTAAGGGGTAGTTTTATATTGTCCCATGGTCGGTGCTCATCGCGCACCCTCTCATCCTGCATGGTATGGTATTTAAGCCAGTCAAACCCGTCTGCTGCGCGTTCTACTGCTTCGCTCCACTGTTTTGCGCTTTCGGTTACCGCCCGTACATGATCCAGTTCTGCATCCAGTTGGGTAATATAGCTGGTATCAAATGCCAGCTTAAACTCACGCATAAAGGTTTCTTTATCCACCCCAAAACTTTTTAATGAAGACATGGCCGCGCACAGCCGGTTGTTTTTCAGGGCAGAAAACAAAAGGGCATCCAGTTCTATTTGTGCGGCGCGGTTGTATAAAGGCGTGCCGGGTTTCAGGGTATCAAACCCCCCTCCCAAAGTCTTAAACAGCCCCTTGCGCAACTCTTTAAATGTATAAACCGATGTAGCGGTATGGATGCCTTTTGCGGTAATTTCACCGTTCCACAGCTTGTTTGCCATACTGTTTCCCAATTCATCCAGCTTTTTGCGAATGGCATAGGGAAGCTCCATAACTATATGCGCGGCCCTGTTACACATCTTTGTTAAAATACAGCTTGGCTATTGCTTTCTGTTGGGCAATAAAGTTTTTCAAAACCTCCTGTTTGTTTTTGTCGGCCAAAGGTTCGGCGGCTTTTGTTGGTTTACGGCGGCCATTGGTTTTTATGCTCAGTCGCTCGTTCATCTCCTCCTCGTCCACCTCAAACCCCATGTCTTTTACCACCACTTTATATACGTCAGCCATTTCTTTAATGCCTAAGCGTTCAGTGTTATCAAATGCAAACACATCATCTTCGCCCAAAGGGTAGCCGTATAAACGCAGGCGGGGCAAAATTTCATCATTCACCAAATCCTCAACAAACCCCATATCGTCTTTTGTAACCTCATCCTGCTCTACCAAAAGGGCTTCCTGCTTGCCGTAGGTACCCCCTTCCTGACTGGCATTTTTGTTGCCTGTCAGCAGTATTTCCAACTCCTCGTTACAGCCTTTGATTTTTTGGTAAAACACATCAAACGCATCGGTTTGCTTGTTTTCTTTTATATCCAGTACCGTATCTGAGGGGAATATGCCGTAGGCAGCGCTGCCCATTTCCTGCATCCATTTTTCAATCTCGGCAAGCACCTTTTTGTCCTGGCTGGCGGTTTGGGCTATGCGGATAGGCAGGCCAAACATTTCTTCAAACTCATCCCAGTTTTGCCAACTATGCTTTTTAATGATATACAACGGTGCAGCGGCATCAAAAAGCCCCAAATCTTCCTCCCCGTCGATAGGGATTATAAAATCTGAGAACGGTGGCTGGCTGTAATCAAAATATTCAAACCCTCGCGGGTCGGGAAATACTGCATTCCATTCGGGTACAACGTGCTCGCGGGGCACCAATTCAATTTGTTTAAACAGCCCTGTAACAGGGTCGGGCTCTTTAAAATACACAAGGCTATGGCCGTGATAGGATGCGCGGACAGCTTGCTTTATTAGCAGTTTAAACCAGCGTTTGTGCAATAGGCGTGTTTTTTCCTTGTCCTCTTTGCCTGTAGAGCCGTTTACAATTTTAAAAGGCTTGTTGCTCACCCTGAGTACCCTGTTTTTACTAATGCCCCTGATAAACCCGTCCAGTTCAATATCCCTGTACAGTTCGGTTAATAAAATCCGTTTTGGGTTGTATATGTCCAATGCCTCTGCCCTTGCTGCCTTCCAAGTATTTATTTCTTTATTAAAAAGGCTGCGCTGTTGTTTTATGATAGAAATCATAAAGGCGCCCGGGTCTTTTTTTGCCATCCGCTTCAAGTCGTTGGAAACAACATTTTGAGGGGTTTCTTTTTTTGAAAATATCCGTTGTAAAATATTCATTTATACAGGGTTTAAACACCGTTTAATTATTACCACCGCTGGCTTGTTTTGAGATTGGAGCCGAGCCTGAAAGTACCTTGTGCCCCTACATCTTCGAGCAGGGGTAAGTCAATATTTGTTTTGCCGTTTGCGGCCAGCTTTAAAAAAGCAATAGTATCATCGTATTGCTTTACACGCAGTTCGGGGATATTGCGCGGGCTGATATGGCTGTGCAGGTGGTAAACAGCTACTTTAACGGCAAAACTTACCACCAGCTTATTGCGTGGGTCGCTTGCCTGCCAGTCACCAGCATCTGTAAAATCATCACCCGGACTGTCCACCAATGCTTTGTAAACCGTATCGTCAGTATTATACACGTAATCCTCTGCGCCCCATTGCTGGTTTGGGATAAACCTGTATAGCTGCACAAAAATTTTAGCGACATCGTAACGCCCCGACAGGTAACTTTTTATTTCTTCAATGGCGGTTTCTTCGGCCATCTTCAATACCGAATTATCCGCCTGCATGAGTATTTGCTTTACCTCATCGCGTACTACCATCCGGTAGTCTTTATCCAATAAAAAGGTTGTCTCCATCGTCGTTGTTGTTTTTTTGCTTTTTAAACTTCTTTATCCGCATGATGAGCAGGTAGATGCTTAACCCTGTTACAACCAATGTTGCTATTTGCTGTAACAGGTTTAACCCTTGTGATATGCTGGCTGTCCAAGCCACTATGTTTATTGCCCCAAGGCCAATATCCATTAACAGTGTTTTCACTGTTTCAAACTGTTTACCATCCAATTGCATGTTGTCTTTTACGGATTATAGGTTTAAAATCATTATCGGGTATGTGCGGGTATAGGTAATTCCACGCCCCTTCATCAGCGTCGGGGGAATCATCTGCGGAACGATAGCCCGGTTCAATACCTTTAAGTTGCTCAGTCCCTTCTATCATGTCGGCATCGTTAATTTCCTCAAGGTTATTATATACATGGCCGTCTAAATACTCAGGGGACATTTTTATAATCCGGGTAAACTTGTTCTCTTTATCCCTCGCGTCAGGGATAAGCATTAATGGTTTTTTTCCGCGCACTTTGCGGCGGTTATTGTGACGTTTTAATGCTTCCCTGATTGGTTTGTTCATAAACTGCCGCTCTACGTACCAAATAATACCAACCCCGGTTTGTATTGCATCATCCATTTGGCTCATAAATTCAAAAGGCTCATCAAGGTCACATTGTCGAACAAACTTTTTTAGACAATGGAATTCATAGTCACTTGAGCCGGATATATATAGGCCCCATACGCTTACCGCTTTATAGTCGCTTGTTGGATTGTCTTCGAATGAAGGGTCAAAGTAGCCTATCACTACTTTGTATTTGCCCCATGTTTTTGCGGGCATCGGCTTCCATTTAATCAAAGAATCTTTAAATATTGTACCGTCAACGCCGCTTTCGTGGTAAAATTCGGGTTTGTGATAGATGCCTGCTTTTTTTATTTTCCGGCTAAGTTCTTCAGGAGTGTACCTTTCCTTCCACGCAGGCTTACCACCAGCCTCCAAATAACATTTAACCCCTTTTGGGTTTTCGGTTGCATATACCTTGCTATGATAGATGCCTTCACGCGTGGGAGCGCCCGGCTTAATATCGCCTACAACATGGGCAAGTACACTTTTGGGGTGTATTCGGTTTCCTGCCACAACTACCCGCGCACCCTTGATGCCTAATGCAAAGTACAATGCTCCGAATATCCATTTTACGACCTTTTTAACCCGCTTGGTGTTCTCTACCAACTCATCGTCATCTATATCATCAATTACGCAATAGTTGGGTCGTTTTTCGCGTTCTCGCATACCGCGTGGACTTTGTTGCCTTCCAAGGCCGCTAAAGTTAATCCCGTCTTTTGTAGTAAAGTCCCCATCCTGCCAGTTACCAAAGCTAAACTGTTCTCCAAAATCGTTTATGTATCTCTTGTTGTGTTGCAGTTCTACCTGTACATCGGACAAAAGGTTGCAGGCATCATCATTGTTTTTCCCCACCAGCACCATGCCGGTCAATTCCCCTTTTGCTTTTAAACGAAGCGGAATAATAATATCAGCATGAACGGATTTTGCGTGTTCACGGGGCCATTCCAATACCGCTAATATGTTAGGGTCATTACTTATTTCTTCGTTGGCCTCTTTGTGAAAATAGGCGCAGTCTGTTTTTCCGTCATCGCAGTAATGAGGAAAGTAATATTTAACAAACTCATTATAGTTTTCATTCTTTAAAAGCCTGTTTTTGCGCTCTTCTTTATCCGCAATTTTTTCGTTGACAGGAATATCTGTGGCTGACGCAACCCTTTGACAGAATTCCAGCCACTCATCATATTCCCGTTTTTTAATTTGAAGTGCCATTGGTTAATAGTTCAGCTACGAATTCTTTTTGGAATGAAATGATTTGTTTGGCCGTTTTTAAATCACGGCCCTGCAACCAAGCGGTAAACTGTTTAAACACATTGATTGCGCTTGACGCATTAACACTTTTGCTGCTAACAAGGTCAATAGCCTTTGCATACTTTATGGCATCATCAGCGCTTAACCGCTCCCCGGCCTTTTTCTTGGCGGCTATTTCATCATAAATCATCTTTACCAAGCTGGTTTTGCTAAGAAGGTCTGCCGCCTTTTCGCCCTCCCAGTTCCCTTTTTGTGCCCACTTTGATAGGGTTACCTCGCTAACACAAAGCATTGCGGCAATATCCTTTTGGGTAAGGTCGGTTTCGAGGTATAGCTGTTTGGCTTGATTTTTTTTATCTGTTAGTGCCATTTCACTCACAAAGATGGTAAACCCCTTTTGTACTGCCATTATGGCAAATTTCTTATGTGCTTTTTTAGTGTCATAATGTCCTTTTTTATGACATTATGAGAAATAGCAACTTGTTACGTACTGCCATTGTGGCAATCTTTGCGTAACAATTATGCCAAATCAGTGGTTTCAAATAATCAATTCGGGCGATGTTCCTGAAATAAGAATTATCGGTGACATAGGCACTGATGATAATGAGATTGATTATTCAAGTTTCAGGGGGCCTTTCTTACAACTGGCATCGGCATACCCCACTATTAAAATCCCTATCCATTGCAACGGTGGAAGTATGCTGGAAGGCTGGCCCATTACCGACATTATCAGCACAAGCCCGGTAAACACCATAGGCATCAACGAAGGCATGGCCGCCAGTATGGGCGGGATGCTTTTTTTATCGTGCAAAGAGCGGTGGATGATGCAAAATGCTATGGTGATGATTCACCGGCCAATCGGAGGGTATCAAGGTGAAGTGGAAGGCATGGAAGGGCAGGTTACCCTGATGAAGGATATGGAGGCAAAGGTTATTGCCTTCATAATGAAACAAACCGGACAGCCTGAAAACGTAGTGAAAAGCTGGATGCAGCCGGGCAAAATGACGTGGTTAAACGCCCAGCAATGCCTGCAATATGGCATTGCCACCAAAATAATTGAAAGTGACGGTGTTAAAACAGCCCCTTTAGTGACCAATAAAAAGCCCTCGGAAGTATGGGCCATATACAACCAACTTAACCAAAACAAACCGGAAATGAATAAACTGAAAATGCAGTTGATAGCCATGTTTGGCGCGTTCAACATTAGCAACAGCCTTACCGAAAGCGATGATGATGACAGGTTTTTAGCTAAGGTAAAAGAGGAGCTCACCACCCGTGATGCTAAAATCACCAAGCTGGAAAATGAGCTAAAGACCGCTAATACGGCTAAGGTAACTAACCTTATTAATACCGCCAAAGCAGAGGGTAAGATTACCGAAGAGCAAGTAGCCAACTGGACAAAATTGGCAGAAAGCGATTTTGATACCGTACAAAACGCTCTTGCTGCCATGCCTGCCACTAAACAGGCCGATACAAAACAAGCAACCCCCGTTGTGGATATAAACGCGCACTTGAAAACTGCCCCACAAACCCCCACTGCGCCTTCACAGGTAGTGGATGTGAAAAACAAAGCCACCTGGGATTTGGAAACATGGCAAAAACAGGATTCTACCGGGCTTTTAAAAATGAAGCGTGAGGAATGGGACAAATACGCCGCATTGTTCGAAGCGCAATACGGCACTAAGCCCGACAAAAACTAATTACAGTACAAAACAAGATAAGAGGAAAATACAATGAAAATCCGTAGTTCAGTAGCAATTATGTACACCCTTTTGGCCGCTTTTGCAGGCTTTTTATTCAGCGCGTTTGTGTTGAGTATTGCAGGTGTAGACCAAGTGGTATATGAAGGGGCCAGCTTGCATATTAGCGGGGTTTTGTCCGTTGCAGCAGCAGTATTGGTTAACCGGCCTAACGCAGTGGCGTTTGCCAACCCGTTTGTTACCGTTTTCCGTAACGACCTTGAGCGCGTTCTCTTCCCCGACAATAGTTTTTATAGCCGTAGCGTGGATGATACCCCTTTTGTTGTTAATGGTAAAACCGTTCAATATCCGGTTCAGGGCATTAACCCTAATGTTGAAATAAACCGCAGCACGTTGCCTGCACAAATAAGCCAGCGTACTGACGATACTAACGACTATGACCTAAACGAGTTTACCAGCGACCCAACCCTTATTACCGATACCGAGGAGTTGGAAATCAATTACAACAAACGTCAGAGCGTGCTTATGCAACATTCTGACACTATTAATACCAAGCTGGCCGACTTTTTTGCCAACCTGTGGCTGCCTGACGGAACGGACAATATTGTGCGCACCACCGGTGCCACCCGTGTGGCTACCGCCCCCGGCGCAACAGGTAACCGCTTAAAAGTTACCCAAACTGACCTTATTAATGTGGCTGAAAAACTTGACCGCATGAATGTGCCCCGCGACCAGCGTTTTGCCCTGATTACCCCGGCAATGGTAGCTGATGTTATGGGTATTGAAAATTTTGTGAGCCTTGAAAAAATTGGAACAGCCAACCTGCTTGACGGAACCATTGGCCGCCTGTTGGGTTTCACCATCCTTGTGCGTAACGGGGTGGGCATTTACGATAACACCGGCACGCCTGTGAAAAAAGCATTAGGGGCAACCGCTGCAACTACCGATAACGAGGCCGCCTTGTTTTGGCACCCCCGTTTCGTAAACCGCGCCAAAGGCGAAATAAAAGTGTACAGCGACCTTGATAAACCTGAGTACTACGGCTCGATATTCTCGGCCATGGTACGCGCAGGCGGTAAAACTCGTAAAGACAAAAAAGGCATTATAGCCTTGGTACAAGGCCAATAAGAAATACTTGTAGTTTTTTGGTGTTGCCCACCATAGCCCGCCACCTGAAAAGGGGCGGGCTTAGGGGCGTGAAAGAAGTTCAATTTTAAATAAAGATCATGAACTACAAAGAACTAAAGATAACGTTTGATACGCATCCCGGCACCCGCACATTGTATGTTACTGCCGACGGACAGTCGTTTTTTAAGACCAACGATGCACACAACCACGCCAAAACCCTTGACGATAACAAGGTAACCCCTGTTTCAGCCGAAACGGTAGAAAAAGCCCTTAAACCTGAAACAAACGAAGAGCAGGCAGCCAAGGAAGCCGAGGCAAAAGCAGCCGAAGAGCAAGCAGCCAAGGAAGCCGAAGCAAAAGCAGCCGAAGAGCAAGCAGCCAAGGAGGCCGAGGCAAAAGCAGCCGAAGAGCAGGCAGCCAAGGAAGCCGAGGCAAAAGCAGCCGAAGAGCAAGTAGCCAAGGAAGCCACAAAACCAACAAAAGGCGGTAAAAACGGAAAATGATAGAGCTTGTACTATGCCGCAAAGAATCTAACCAACACGAAACGGTTGGTGATTTATACCTGAACGGTAAGCTGCTTTGCCATACCCTTGAGGATGAAAAGCGGGCGGTAAAAGTATGGGGCGAAACCCGTATCCCTGCCGGTAAGTATGAAATAAAACTCCGCACTTTCGGCGCCCATCACCAGCGGTATAAAAACCGTTTTGCATTCCATATAGGGATGCTGTGGTTGCAGGATGTGCCCAATTTTAAGGATATACTTATCCATATCGGCAATACCGATAAAGATACCGCAGGGTGCATACTGGTAGGCAATAAAATCAATAAGCAAAATGGAAGGTACAGCCTTTTAAACAGCACCGATGCTTATACCACGCATTACCCTACCGTAGCTAACGCAATCAGCAGGGGCGAAAAAGTTTACATAACCATTAAAGACGAATAAACCATGAGTAACTTAAAATGGCCTTTTGCCGCCGCCGATGTGCAGGCAAGTGTGGCAGATGCCGCAACTGTTGAAGTAACGGTAACTAACCAAATGACTATTGTGCCCGTGGACACAATG
The DNA here is from genome assembly GCA_008933805.1 of Bacteroidota bacterium. Classification (NCBI taxonomy): domain Bacteria; kingdom Pseudomonadati; phylum Bacteroidota; species Bacteroidota bacterium. Next base: position 151,247 of record WBUH01000001.1, on the reverse strand, counting down.
GCGCAGGATACCACCGTAGACCTGAGTGTTGACAGCGGTGTAGAAGCAGGCGCAATGTTGTTGATTAAAGCCGGTAGTGATGGCACAGCACGCGCGTTGGTGCAAGGCACAGGCTTTTCATACACCACCAGCCAGGCAGGTACAATAAGTAAGATTAAACACTTTTTATACGTGTTCAATGGCAGCACATTCGACCATGTGGCAACCGTAACGGCAAACTAATACTAACAAAAGCCCCGCGCCCTTCCGGTTATGCCGGTAGGCCGGGGCAAACATCGCGGGGTAGCGCAGCGGTAGAGCAGTAGACTCATAATCTACAGGTCGGCGGTTCGATTCCGCCCCCCGCAACTAATCAAATGAAAAACAGGATAGTCAATAACCCGGTAACCTCCATCATTGGCATTATAATCATAATTGCCAGTATAGCCAGCGTGTTTACCAACGGCACAAGCTGGACGGAAGCAGGCGTGGGCATTGGTTTGGGTATTGGCCTGTTGGTTTCTAAGGATAACCGTAATACAGGCGGCACAGCCGCTTTATTGATGTTGCTGTTGCTGCTTTTAGGAGGGTGTAAAACCCCAACGCCTGTAGTTAATACAGTAGAGGAAACCTATAAGGAAACCTTAAAAGATGTACAGGTGGCAGTACCGGGCGCAACCGTGAGTACGGGAATAGACAGTAGCGCGCTCGCTGCCATACTGGGGCAATTAAAACACGGCAGGGACACGGTAATATATCGCAACAGCCAAGCTGTGTTAAAGTTTTATACCGATACGTCAGGCAGGTTGCAAGCCGAATGTGAGGCTTTGCCGCAAGTTATAAATACCCTGCAAAAAGAGATAGAGCGGCTAAGAAAAGAAGCCGCAACCAAAACCGTAACAGTATTAAAAACGCCTGTTTGGGCTTGGCTTGTGTTGGGAGCAGCGGGCATTATCATTTTTATTTTAACAGCTAAAGTACTTTTAAATAAATGGGACTTAATTCAGTAACAGTTACACGTTTGCAAGGCGGTTTAGGCCGCAGGGCTACCAACCTTGACGGCGTGATAGGTGTAATTACCAGCGGAGTTGCCGTATCATCAACCTTTGTGTTGGGCACCATATACCCCTTGAAATCCATTAAGGATTTAGAGGCGTTGGGTGTGGATGCAGCATACGATACCACTAACGCTACCCTAATCCACCACCACATCAGCCGTATCTTTTTCCATAACCCCAATGCCGAGGTGCATTTGATGGCGTTGGCACAAACCACTACGCTGGCCGCAATGGTGGACGTTGCCAATGTGAGCAATGCCAAAAAGCTGCTCAAAGATAAAAATGGGCGCATTAAGCTGCTGGGTGTTATACGCAACCCGGCAAGCGGATACACGCCTACATTGTCGGGTGGGTTGGATGATGATGTAATAGCAGCCATACCCAAAGCGCAGGCACTGGTAGAAGAGGAAGCGGGCGAATACCGCTATTGCAGTGTAATAGTAGAAGGCCGCAGCTATAACGGCACAGCCGCCGCCGCCACCGATTTGCGCACACTGGAAGCCCCCGGCGTTAGTGTGGTAATTGGTGCGGATAAAGATGTTTCAGGCTCTAACGCGCTGTACAACGGCTATGCCGCCGTAGGTGATTATTTGGGCATGTTGAGCAAGGCAGCCGTGAGCCAAAGCCCTGCCGAGGTAATTGATGATTTTGATTTGCAGGATACTGCAAACAGCTACTGGCTCAACCCCGGCTTGTCAAGCAACGCTTTGATAAGCGCGCAAACAAAAAGCACATTGGATACCCTTAACGATAAGGGGTACATTTTTGCCATACCACAAGCCGGGCTAACCGGTATATGGTTTAACGACACGCACACCTGCGAGGCAATAGATAACGACTATGCCTATATAGAAGGCAACCGCACGGTGGATAAGGCTATCCAACTGGCAAGGGTAAAAACCCTGCCCCGCCTTAACAGCCGTCTTTTAATTGACGAAGAAACAGGGCAGCTTACCGATGCGGCGCGCACCGGTATTGAAGAAAATGCCAAGGCGGCCATTGAGCCAATGAAAACCGACGGCGATATATCAGGCGGCATAGACTGCTTTATTGACCCTGAGCAAAACCTGCTGGCAGGTGATGCGCTGGCAATGGAACTCACCTTTACCCCTGTGGCCATTGGCCGACAAATTCAAATAAGTGTAGGATTTAATAACCCTTTTAACTAATGGCAGACGTAGTAATTAATGAAGAGCGCTTTTCAGCAGCCGATGTAAGTATAGAAATGCTGGGCCGTGTGCTCACTTCGTGCCGGATGCTGAACTATGACCGCACGCAGGATGTAACCGAGTTTGCCGCAATCGGTAACCGAAAAACAGCAGGCTACAGCCGGGGCAATGACCGCAGCAATGGTGAAATACAATTGGGCGAAGAGGAGTTTTTGGGCATTGTACGCGCCGCAGGTGGCGATGTGTTTAAGATAAACCCTTTTCCAATCACCGTAGTGATGAAAAAATCCAGCGGGCTGATTACCAAAGAGGTTTTGGAAGGCGTAATGTTTAAAGGCCAAGGCAAAAACATATCCGCCGACAGCAGCGACGGCCTTGTACGTGCAATACCCCTGCGTGTGGCCGATATTAAATACCCAGTATAACAATGAAAAACCCAAAAGATACAACCAATTATACCGGAAAGGTAGACGATAAGCAATTTGCCGCATGGCAAAGCCAGCACGGGGAAATAAAAGAAATACACTTGGAAACCCCCGGCGAAACCCTTGTATTTTACCTGAAACCCCCGCAGCGCGAACACTATGCCGACGGCCTTGCGCTGATTAACCAAAGCAAGGATTTGCAGGTAGGCGAAATGCTGATACGCAACCTTTGGTTGGGCGGTGATGAGCGGTGCAAGCCCGATAGCGGGGCTGATATTAAAATAACTGCCGGTGCAGCATTGATTGCCAAGGGCATCTTGCTGGTGTACGGGGGGTATTTAAAAAACTAATACGCCTCGCCCCCAGTGTGAGCCGCACACCGGGCGAGGACACGATACGAAAAATAAACGGCCTGTTAAGCTATCACCTACACATACCACACCCTGAACAACTGCCCGATACCGTTTGGGCGGATAAATGGCAGCAATTGCTTTGGGTGCTGGAATTTGAAGGTAAAAGGTTTAGCGGCAATAAAGCACAATTATAGTGGCAAGTTTACAATTCAATATCAACCAGGCGTTTGAAGATGTTTTTAACATCTACGCACAGATACCCGCGTTTCCACTGGCAAACAAACGGGCAGGGGGCACTGGCCCCCTGCCTGCTTTTAACGTGCAGGTGGAGGCGGGCGAAAACCCTTTTAGGTTCGACCTTGTGGCGCAAACCGGCATTGTGGTTTGGGACAGGGTGATTGTTGATTATACCGCAGGCGGTGTATTACAACAATACAATTTCCCGGTAGAATGCCTGATGGAGGCCAAAGCCCCCAAGATTATAGAAAAAACGACTATGCCGGGGCGCAAGGGAAGTGTAAAGGAATACATCACCCAGGGAGATTATGAAATAACCCTGCGCGGCTTTTTGGTAGACTATGAAAACGATGTGTACCCCGCAGAGCGCGTGCAGGAATTAAACGCCGTGTTTGAAGACAATACCGCATTGGTTGTAAAAAGCAGGTACCTGAACGGGCTGGGCATTTTTAACGTGGTAATACAGGATATTAAATGGCCGGTGATGGAAGGATATGCCAACTGCCAGCCGTTTGAAATACAGCTATTGAGTGATGAACCGATAGAATTGGAGTTACAGGATGTTTAGCCTAAGCTGCCAGATAACCATAATTGTACAGGGCGGGCTAAAAAAGCTCGTTTTTCCGTTTGCTGCCGGGGTAAGCATTGAAAGTTCTTTGAAAGAGCGCACCGCTACCGCAACGGTATCCATTGCCAAAAACATACGGGTAAAAGGCAGTGATTTAAGCCTGCGCCCCATTGGCGAGGTGGTAAAAACAGGCGATAAGGTAATAGTGGAGTTGGGGTATGACGGTACCCTGCGCACCGAATTTATAGGCTATGTGCGCAGCATAGTACCGGGGCCGCCCATGCAACTGGTATGCGAAGATGAGATGTTTTTGTTTAAGCGTACCGAGGTAGCCCCCGCCACCATAAAAGGCACTATGGCCGATTTAATAGCCTATATAGCCCCCGGCTACACCACCGATGTGCTGGATACCAGCCTGGGCGGCCCCTTTGTGATAAAAGGCAGCGGGGTAACCCCCGCCAAAGTACTGAACGAGGTAGAAGAGGTGTACGGCCTGCAATCGTTTTTCAGGCTGATAAACGGCCAGCCGGTTTTAACCGTAGGTAAAGCGTACTTATCCGAAGCCTTTGCAGGCACAAAACCTGTGCAGTACAAGCTATACCGCAACATAATAAAGCAGGGCTTGGAACTGCAACAGGCCGAAGACGTGAAAATTAAAGTATCGGTAAAAAGCAAACAAACGGGCGGTAAAGTGCTGAAAGCAAAGTTTACCGGCGATGAGGGGGGTGAGCTGCGCGAGTTTGCTGCACCGGGGCTTACGCAGGAACGGGTAGAAGAAATTGCCAAAGAGCTGTACAAAGGGGCTAAAACCGACAGGTTTACAGGCAGCTACACCACCTTTGGCTTGCCGTATATACAGCACGGCATGAGCGCACACGTGGTAACGGACGGCTACGAGATAGCCGAAACCACCAACTACGTGGAGGCAGTAAATACAACATGGGGCATAAACGGCTTTAGGCGGGATATAACCCTGGGGCCAAAAGTAACTATATGAGCAGGCAACAGGTAGTAAACAATAGCATGGCCTTTTGGCCGCATTTGGCAAATACACGCCTATTGATAAAAAAACTGGCGGGCGAGGGCGTGGAGTGGAGCAATTGGGGTGAAGTGAAAGCAGTGGATTTGGAAAACTGGACTTGTACGGTAGAGTTTGATGACGGCGGGGTGTATGTGCGCGATGATATTTACCTACAAGCTACTGATGTGGCCGAATATGACGGCAAAGCAGGTTTTGTGGCAGTGCCCAAAGTGGGCAGCATGGTATTGGTGCTGCGCTGCGACAGTACCGAATGGTTTACTGTAGCGGCCACCAACGAAGTAGAAATGCTGTATTGCATGGGTGATAAATACGGAACCGTGAAAGCAGAGGAGTTGGTAAACACATTAGTGGAACGATTGAATAGGCTTGAAGAGCGAATGACAAGCCATCAGCATACTTACATTAATGCAGCAGCGACTCCTACACCTACCACTTTGGAGCCAATTAGTAACTCACCATTGACACCAACATTGGCAGTTGATTTTAACAGTAGTATAAACGATAAAATACGTCATGGCCAGTAGTGATATAATGGTGGATAGCGCGGGCACCCCGGTGATAAAAAACGGGGATTATGTGGTGGGTGATAGCGAAGCCCAGCACCTTGAGCATTTGCTAAAGGCGTTTCCGGGCAGCTACAAAGCGCACCCCCTTACGGGCATAGGTGCACCCGCATGGCAAAACGCCCGTGTGGGCCTGGGCAGGATTGAAGGGGATGTAAAACTACAGCTAAAGGCAGATGGCTGGATAAAAGAACAGGTACTGGTTAACGGCACTGATATAAGCATACAGGCAGAGCGGGCAGATGAAAACAGTTAAAGCAAAAACAGGGCAGGGCCTTGAAGATTTGGCTTTGCAGGAATATGGCTGTATAGAAGGCCAGGTGCTGCTGTGGCAGGATAACGGCATGGGGCCTGATACCCTGCTGTACCCCGGCCAGCCCGTTTTGATACGCAATGTTGTGGAAGATATAAACGGAAACAACCAAAGCATAGCGCGGTTTTTTGCCCAAAAGGGCATCAGCCCCGCCAACAATGTTGAAATGACAAGCTACAGCCCCGAATATGTAGAGGCTGGATATTGGATAGACGATTACGCAGAATAAAAAATGGCAACAATAGTAACAAGAGCAGGCAAAGGCAGCGCACTTACCCACAATGAGGTAGATGCCAACTTTAACAACCTGAACGCGGCAAAACTGGAAAACACCGTTTGGGACGATGACAGCACAATTGTCATCCGTGATAAAGACGGCAATTTAGCAGCGGTGGTAATTGGTGAGCTGATGCTGGTGGGCCGCAACACAGGCGGCAATATTACAGGGCTTAGTGCTGCCGATGTAAAAACCATACTGGCGGTTGCTATTGCTGATGTAGACGGCTTGCAGGCCGCTTTGGATGCAAAGCTGGCCTTATCGGCATACAGTGCCAATAATACCATTGTTTACAAAAACAACAGCGGCACTATGGCCGCCATCACCGTTGCTGCCTCGCAGTTGGTGGGGCGCAAGGCTACCGGCGAAATTACCAACCTTACCGCCGCTGAGGCAAAAACCATACTGGCCATAGCCATTGCCGATGTAACGGCCCTGCAAGATGCGCTGGACGCAAAGGCCGATGATGCAGATTTAACCACTACCACCGGGTACTTTAATGGTAAAAAGCAAGTGCATAACGGGCAGGTTACCCTTGTGGCAGGTGTAGCAAGCGTATCATGGGCAGGTTTTACAGACATAGACGAAATAAAACTGTATAGGCAAAGTGCGGGGGCCAACATGGGCCATTTGTTCCCCGATGACAGGAACGGGGGGGTGGGTTTCAGTATTAACAGCACCGACCCCGCCGATGTGGGCACTATATATTATGAAGTTTGGAGGAGTATTTAAAAATGTTACCAACCGAAATACTATACAGGGGCGAAACCAAAGAAGTAAGGTTTACCCTCAAATCAAACGGGTTGCCGCTAAACTTTGCCGATTTGGCAGAGGTTACCGTGCTTGCCCTTGTAAACAAACAATTGGTAAGTAAATACCGCAAAACAGGCGGCACAGGCTGGGGCGATGTGGAGGCGGTGGCCGGCACTGGCAATGAAAATAAATGCACCGTGCTATTGGATGCCGCAGATACAAGTTACTACTGGCTGGGCGAGCTTGCTTTTGAGTTAAGTTTTCCTGCCGGTGTAGAAGTTGAGGTGGAAAATGCACCCGTATTTTTTGTAAAAGACAGCGAAACAAGCAGGCTATAATGGCAGTTGATGTTATAATATCGGTAAACAAAACCAATGTCACAGTTGATGCAAAAGCAGCGCATGATGTGGGTATTGATACCCCGTATGAACTTACCCCGCATCGCCTGGGTGACCATACCGACAGCGCCGCCCTGCTGGATGCTATTGCCAGCCAATACCTGAAATTTGACGGCACCGATTGGGTGCCTGCAACGCCGGATTGGATGACAACCTCCCACCCCGCAAACAGTATTACCAACACCCTTATTACCAACTGGGACAGCGCATATAGCCTTGCGCATAGTGCTGTAACCATTGGCACCGCCAATGGCTTATCAGTAAACGGCCAAATAATAAGCCTGCAAACGGCGGGCGCATCCCAACCCGGCGCACTTAGCAGCGGCGATTGGAACACGTTTAACAGCAAGCAGGCCGCTTTAACCTTTGCCAGTGGCATTACCAATACGGCCAATACGGTAACAAACAACCTGATTACTGGTATCAGCGGGGGACAGACGGTAACAGGCGGTATAGCTTCGGGCGAAAACCTAACCCTTCAATCCACAAGCCATGCAACAAAAGGAAGTATTTTTTTGGGAACGCAGAGCCGGTATGAGCAAACCACAAGAAATTTGCAAATAGGCAGGGTAACCTCGCACCAAACAGGCATAGAGTTGTATATGGATAATAATGCCGTAAGTTTTGGTTTATACCCCACTATAAGTATCAACAACCCCAATATTTCTGGGTATATGATGTATTCACACAGCCGGGGTGACGGGGTTAATAATATCATAAGCCGTTGGATAACCGACCCCAACAATGATGTGACTTTTGGCTCATATACCAGCGGAAAAAATTTACGGTTTGTAACAAAAAACGTTACGCGCATAACTATAAAAGGAGACGGCACCAACGATGGCTTTGTGGGGATAAACCTAACGCCTACCTACCGTTTTGACGTGCAGAGCGGCTCTACGACCGAAAATGTATTTTCCATCCGCCGCAGTAGCGGTGCCCGCATGATGGAGTTTACCGAGGCGGGCGGTGTGGCAAAATGGGGGCTGTTTGGTGTTACTCCGGTGATACAACAAGCAGGGGGCGCTGCAACAGCCGGTGCGGCATATACCGCAAATGAGCAAACGATGCTGCAAACCCTGTGGAATATGGCCCGTGCCTACGGTCAATTAACTTAAAACGATGGAAGATTTAATAATAGTTAATATATCAAACAGCCCGGCCAGTGGTTTGCAACGCAAAGCAGAGGTAGCAGGGCAATATTGGGGCGGCCCTAAAGACCAGCACATACGGCTGGTGGTAGAGGTAAGCTATTACGATGCCGAAGGTAACGAAGTGGTAAGCGAGGGCATACAACGGTACCAAAGGGTATTAGATGCCCACAACGGTAATAAAGTAAACCAGTATGGCATCATCGACCCTAATGGTACCGAAGGTGAATACGATTTTTATATACGCCTGATTAAGAATAACCAGGTGTATATGTTTGAGTTGTTTAAACAAAATATTTTACAAGCGGATGAAAACGGAAGGTTTGACTAATGAATTAACCCCGGCTAAGGCACTGGCCGAGTTGGATGCTGCGGTGGCAGAATTAAGCACAAACAGGGCAACAACATTGTACCTGATGCGTTGTGTGCAAACCATTGCGGCTGTGCTGCCAAAAGAACCCCAGGCTGAACCTAAAAAACAGGATGAATAATGGCGCGTACACTTGCAGAAATAGAAGACGAGATGATAACCGCCCAGGCGGCTGAACCTGATTTGGCGGGGTTGACAAGCACCAGCAAAACGGCCATATACCGCCTGTGGCGCAAAATAGTGGCAATGGGGCAACTGGTGTTAGAGCAGCTATGGGATGCAAAGCAGGCTGAATTACAAGCATTGGCCGAATCTGCCGTGCCCGGCACTGAAAAATGGTATGCTGCCCGCTCATTGGAGTTTCAATACGGCTATGCCCTTACTGAAAGTAACGGTAAGCTGTTTTATAGCGTTGTAGATGATACGGCCAAAATAGTAGATAAGGTTGCAGTATTAAGCAATTCAGGCATTGTTACTATAAAAGTGGCAAAGGATAATGCCGGAACGCTGGAAAAGCTAATCAGTGCCGAGCGCGTTGCCTTTCAGTCATATATTAACGATATAAAGTTTGCGGGCACCCGCACAACCATTGTAAGTACCGACCCTGATTTAGTGAAGCTGGTATCGTTTACTGTTTATTATGACGGTAAACTGAATTTTGCCAGTTTCCAAACCACCGTTGAAACTGCGATTACTATCTATTTAAACGGTATTTATTTTGACGGCGCACTGAATATAAACAAATTCCGCGATGCTGTTGAAGCGGTGAGCGGCGTAGAAGATACTGGCGATTTAGTAATACAGTGTAAGCCTGATGGGGGCAGCTATGCAGCAGTAACCCGCGTTTACAATCCTTCGAGCGGATATTTTGCTATTGACCCTGCGTTCCCATTATCAGCACAAATAACGTATGTAGCGCAATGATATATCTGTGGAATATAAGGGATTGGATAGAGAGGGTTTTGCCATACTTTCTTCGCGATGCAAAAAACATTGCATGGCTGTATGTATTGCTAAATCCTGTTGAAACCCTGCACGGGTTTTTTTTAAGCACAGCCGGTGAGCTGGATTATAAACTGAAATACAACAGCCAGCAAAAGGTGCTGGCTGCGTTGCTGAACAATGTTTTTGACGATACCCTGCGCCGCATTTATATTGTTACAAATAGTGACGGTTCGCCGGTGTACTATCTGTATAAGATAGTAGAGGGTGAGCCTCCATTATATGTTTACAAAACTTCTGAAAGCGCGTCTCCCCGATATGTTTATACAATTCCTGAACAAATAGTATCCGGCCAGTTTACTGTTTATGTGCCCGCAGCACTATCAGTCAGTGAATCGCTGATTATTGCGCGGGTAAATTATTACAAGCTGGCCGGCACAACTTTTACCATTAAATATTTTTAACCATATACTATGAACCGATTAGATTTTTTTACAGGCGGTCACCCATTCAGTACTGATGATATTACTTTTTTGCAGGCAGCTGCAAGGGATGGATTTAAGTTTAGCCTTGATTATGGCCCCGCTTATATTTTTAGTGGCTGCGAATTACAGGGCAATACATCCGGCCTGCCTGTAACCTGCACAGAGGGTTATATAGCGTATAAGGGTGAAATAATGTATGTGCCCGCACACCAAGTAGTTGCTGATTATGATGATTTGATTATTATAGATTTGAGATGGGAGCCTTACGAGGAAACCGATGCTACATATTCGCCCCGGGTTTATGCTGATTCTAATAACCGTAATGTGCACATAAAAAGAATGGCGCGCGTTGTGGATGTGAGTGTTGTTGGAGTTGATAATACTTTTTACAATCCTAAAAAGGACTTTATTTATTTGAGCAACGGCTGGCAAGCAGGAACCAACACTGTGCCAACCCCATACTACCGTATGGAGGCTGGCCGGATACACCTGTATGGAGATATACATTTGGATGCTACCCCAACTTCCCCAAATTCACCGTTTATGCAAATTAACGAAGGTTTGCGGCCCGAAGAAAACCAGCAGTTTATTGTTCTTACAAGTGATATTTGGGATGGTACATTTAATATCACAAATCCCGATTATACTTGGATAAGGGTGGATACTGACGGTAAATGCTGGGCAAATCAAACGGTGGGTGCTGCTACAAGTATAAATTTATCAGGTATTAGTTGGAGGATACACCATTAATTAATATTTTTAGAAAGTTGGATTTGTTTAAAAACCCGACACAAAGGCGAAGCCGCATAGGCTTCGCCTTTTTTATTAAAAGGATTTTGAGATGAAAGGACAATTAACAACCCCTATTACCTATTACGGCGGCAAACAAAAGATGTTGAAGCATATACTGCCGCTAATCCCGCAACATTCATTATACTGTGAGCCTTTCTTAGGCGGCGGCGCAGTGTTTTGGGCAAAGAAACCAAGCCCTGTTGAGGTAATAAATGACCTTGATGGTAGGATTACCAACTTTTACAAGGTTTGTCAAAGCGATTTTGGGGCACTTAGGACGCTGATACTTGCTACACCGCATAGCCGTCAAATGCACAGGGAAGCTGAGCGCGCATTGAAATACCCCGACTTATATTCCGATTTGAAGCGTGCTTGGGCTTTTTATGTACAAACGCAGCAGGGTTTTGGCGGTCAGTTATTTGGTGGCTGGGGTTACGAGCGTAAAACCAATAAAAGCAGTTTAAAGATATATAACAAGCGCAGCAGGTTTATCAAACAGTTTCAACAACGTTTAAACCTCGTTCAAATAGAGTGCAATGATGCCCTACAGGTGATAAAAAGCCGTGACACGGAGCAATCGTTCTTTTATGTCGACCCTCCTTATTTTAATTCTGATTGCGCCCATTATTCGGGCTATACAATTGATGACTACAAAGCCCTTTTAGATGTTTTGGCCGGGTTAAAAGGTAAATTCCTGCTATCGAGTTATCCCAGCGATATACTCATGGAATATGCCAAAAATAACGGCTGGTACATGAAGCGTTTTGAAAGCAGGGTTGCTGTAACGCATTTGACAGTAAAGATGAAAACAGAGGTGCTTGTGGCCAATTATCCTATTTAAAGTTTTGGGCAAAAAAGCCCAAAACTTGTACCTTTTGTTTGTCATTTCCCGACCTTTTGATTTTCCGATTATATAATCCCCAATAAATAAAATAACGTGCTTTAAAGTACATAATAAAAAAATCCCCTGCTACAGCGTGTAACAGGGGATTTTAGTTTTTATAACAGCAATTACATGGCTTGCGCCTGCACAACTTTTGCGTTCTCGTCTAACTGGTAAATAATGGGGCGGGCAGTGCCCAACTCTTTTTGCAAAATTTGCTCAGGAGTGAGGTTTTCAAGGTACATAATCAAAGCACGCAAGCTATTTCCGTGCGCTGATATGATAATTTTTTTACCTTGTTTCAACAAAGGCTCAATGGTTGCTTGGTAGTAAGGCAATACGCGCTCTGCGGTATCCTTCAAACTTTCACCGTTGGGAGGGGCAATATCAAAACTACGCCTCCAAATGTGTACCTGCTCATCACCGTATTTTTTAGCGGTTTCCGCTTTATCAAGTCCTTGCAAATCGCCATACATACGCTCGTTCAACGCTTCGTGTTTAGTAACGGGTATTTCGGTTTGTCCGGTTACTTCTAAAATGGTCGCCAAGGTGTTTTGGGCACGTTTCAACCCTGATGTAAAAGCTGCATCAAATTTGTGGCCTTTCAGCATTTCACCTGCATTGCGGGCTTCTTCTTGTCCTTTAGGAGTAAGTTCAACATCTACCCATCCTGTAAAACGGTTTTCGAGGTTCCACTGCGATTGGCCGTGGCGTATGATAACTAATTCTGACATAGTAAATTCTATTGGCCTGCAAATATAAGATTTGGGATTACAATGAAGTTAGCATTTGATGCCCATCATTTACCTTACTATCCTTGCAAACTGTGTATGGTTTTTCTTTGTGGTTAATAGCTATAAAACCCTTTGCCGGTTTTACGCCCGTGATGCCCTGCATCCACCTTTTGCTGCTGTATGCGGCTGGGGCGGAATTTCGGGTCGTAATGAAATAATTGGTACATCGACGAAGTAACCGAGAAGTTGGTATCCACTCCTATTAAATCCATCAAACGGAAAGGGCCCATTTTAAAACCACTGGCTTCACACAACGCATCAATAGTTTCAAGCGGTGCCACGTTTTCTTCGGCTACTTTCAAGCCTTCTACATAAAAATGGCGCGCAACACGGTTTACAATAAAACCGGGTGCATCTTTTGCCATAATAGGGGTTTTACCCACACTTAACACAAATGCTTTTGATTGCTCGGCCACTTCATCAGAGGTTTGCGCACCTGCAATTACCTCCACCAGTTTCATTATGTGGGCAGGGTTAAAAAAGTGAATGCCCACTACCCTTTCAGGATTAGCAATTTTAGCTGCTATTTGTGTAATAGGTATGGTAGATGTATTGGTAGCCAAAATAGTTTCGGCAGGGTTTTGGGCGGCAAGTTTTTCAAACAATCCCACCTTCACGTCCAAGCGTTCCACAATGGCTTCAATTACCAAGTCAGCTTTTAGTGCCTCAAAGTCTCCCGTAAAAAGCATCCTTGCAAGGGTAGCGTCTTTCTCAGCAGTTGTCAGTTTTCCACGCTCAATGGCACCGTCAAGGTTTTTAATAACACCCTTTTCAGCTTTAGCCACCATTTCTGTATTTATATCATACAAAACCGTGTCGTACCCGCTTTGTGCGCAAACTTGTGCTATACCGGCACCCATAGTGCCTGCGCCTATTACTGCTACCTTTTTAATTGCCATAATTAGAAATTTCGAATTTGAAATTAGAGATTATTTAATGGCAATTTTATCTACCCTGTTTTGGTGACGACCACCTTCAAACTGTGCCGAAAGGAAACTATCTGCAATGGCAAATGCTTTCTCAACACTTACAAAACGTGCGGGTATGCACAATACGTTAGCATTGTTGTGTTGACGTGCTAAAGCACCCAACTCCGGTTCCCAGCACAGCGCTGCACGAATATCTGCGTATTTGTTAGCAGTCATACAAACACCATTACCGCTGCCGCAAATCAATATACCCAGCTCGGCTTCTTTTGCCACTACCGATTTTGCCAATGGATGAACAAAATCAGGGTAATCTACCGACTCAGGACCAAAAGGACCAAAGTCATGCACCTCGTGCCCTGCTGCTTCCAAACGGGTTCTCAATAGGGCTTTTAATTCATATCCGGCGTGGTCGCCTGCCATTGCTATTTTCATAATATGTATATTCTTATTTTAAGTAATTATATTCATTGTGAATTGCACTAACCCATACAGATTGTGCAAAGTCTAAAAAACTTGGAGGTGCATTCACAAAGCTAACTTCATCTTTATACTTACCTAGTTGATTATCGAAATCTTTTTCCCCCACTTTATCTAGGCAGCAAATATCTTCTTTATCTAATATTTCATCTTTATTCTTCCGCCCATGAGGCAATAAACCTATACCCGACAATTTGTAAAAAACCTTGTTCTCTTCCAAAATAACTTCTACATCCGAAGGTGAGACATCACTTCTACACGCACTATAATAAGCAAAGGAAACCTCACCTATCGAGTCTTTATCAAGGTCAGTAACTGAAATTGTTTTTTCAATAAAATTCACACCTAAATCATAAACACAATTTTCATCTTTTTTTATCTCCCAATTAGGTTTTAAACTATTAGAGACAAAATGATAACAATAAAGTTTCCTGTCACTTAACTCAAACCCATCTCTGTATAAGGAATCGATAATAATACCTGTTTTTTCACCTGTGAGACTTCCTATAAAGAGATTCTTCCCAAGTTTATCTTGCCATTCAATAGCAACCACAATATTCCCTTCGTATTTGATCTCAGGTGGAATTGCAGTGCTATCTACAACTTTTGCCCCAAAAACCTCCATATTTAACACATAGGGTGATAGGGCAGATTTTTTCTTAGAACAACCATAACTTAGAATTCCCAGTGCAAATAAAACTGCCATTGCTATTTTCATGGTAGTTCTATAATTATCGTTTTGTAATTTCAGCGGTTGTTTGGGCTGCTTTGCGTTTTTCAACGCGTGCAGCAATCATTATCCCAATTTCGTAAAGTATTACCAGCGGTATACTCATCAATACTTGGCTGGTTACATCGGGCGGGGTTAGCACTGCGGCTACAATCACCACAATAAGTATGGCATAGCGGCGGTATTTGCGCAGGTAAGCAGCCGTTACCAATCCTATTTTAGACAGGAAGTAAATAATTATCGGCAACTCAAATATTATGCCTGTGGCAAGGGTTAGCATAGTTACAAAGCTGATGTAAGAATCCACCGTAAATTGGTTTTGGATGTTGTCCATCAGTTTGAAATTACCCAAAAAGTTAAGCGATATTGGCGTAAGGATAAAGTACCCGAACGAAATACCCAAAAAGAACAAAAAGCTGCCGTAACCCACCATTTGCTTGGCATACTTTATCTCTTTATCACTAAGTGCGGGCCTGATAAACAGCCACAATTGGTACAAAATCCAAGGAAAGGCCATTACCACCCCTGCAATGATTGATACCATGAAATATTGGGTAAACTGTGATGTGATAGAAGGACTGAAGATGGCATACTCTATGGCCTTAAGACACAAAGTATCATCATTATTTACAAGGTACGACAGTTCGCACATCTTGCGGTACGTCCAAAAATCAAGATGAGTAGGCCCGAAAATTATTTCGTCGAACAGAATATGGGGAAAAGCCAACCCGAAAATAGAAAACAGCACCACACCCGCCAACGCTCTGATAATGTACTTTCTCAGTTCGTCAACGTGTTCAAAAAAAGTCATTTCCTTCACGGGTTCATCATCAAACTCTTGGTCTAAAGCCATGCTGTTCTGTCGCTGTTTTAAGGCTGCGAAATTAACGAAAATTGTCGGGTGCAAAAGGCATAAATGCAAACTGTTGGCAGAGCAAATAATGCATGAATGTGATAGTACTCAGTTAATACTATTAAACTACTTTTGTTATCGGCAATAGTGAGAACACCCAAAAAAAAGCGTAGAAAAGTAACCCGCAAAGCATTGTGGCGGCTTACCCGTCGGTCTTTAATCAACTCAAACGAATCGCCCAAAACACGGGCTTTTAGTGTTGCCATTGCCGGCTTCTTAGCTTTTGTGCCATTATACGGCTTACAAACCATTTTAGGCATTCTGGTAGCTTTTGCCCTTAGGCTTAATAAAGTATTAGTGATTGTGCTGATTAACGTAATCACCCCCTACCCGTTAGTTCCTATTATTATGTACCTGAGTTTTAAAATCGGCGGGATATTTATGGAGCACCCCGCCCAAATTGATGCCGGACAAAGTTTTTCGTGGCAATTATTAAAAAACAACTTAGTGCAATACCTGAGCGGTGGGCTCATTTTGGCTGTTGCAATGGCCTTGGTATTGGGTTTTGTTTCGTACCCTCTTTTTGTGTTTTTGCATAGAAAAAGGCTTCGAGGTCTTTCTATCAATAAAAAATAAAAGTTTAAACAACATTTGTATTAAAAACATTGTCTTGGGGTGTTAAAACTTATTGTTTACTGCACCGTAAGAAAATAACAAACGCGTCAATGCACTTCAAATGTGACATTTGTTGTATAATGACCTCTATTTTTTTAATTATTTTTGCAGTTTGCAATTAAGGTTTAAACATTAATCACTACCTACCTATGAAATTAAAAACCGTACTTTTAATTGGCCTGATTGTGGCTGTACTTTCAGCTGCTTATGTTTGGTTCTTCATTTACAACAAACCAAAGAAAAACATCCTTGAATCAAAGGCTGATTACACATTAACAGTAGCCCAACTTGTGCAAGAGTTTGAGACTAACCACGATAGTGCTATTGCAAAATACAATGACAAAGTGCTTGAAATTAGTGGTGAGGTAACAAGAATAGAGCCTAATGACTCTATCAGTTCGGTTGTGTTTAAATCTGGCGATAAATACGAAGTGTTTTGTGAAGTTCATCCTGAATACAATGCGCAGGCAAAACAACTTGCTTCGCCCCAAAAAGTTGTATTGAAAGGCTTATTTATCAGTGCCGAAAAACCCGATACTGATTTTGACCTTCCCGGCTTGGTACGCTTGAAAAAAAGCTCTTTTAGCAAAGAAGGCAACTAGACTTTTAACAACTTCTTATAATGAGGACAGGGGCAATAGTAACGATAGTGTTTGTGATGGTGATAACCGGCTGCACACACAAACCCGACTATACTGAGTTTATCAAACAATCTACATATGCAAGCAGCAATTGCGCTGCTGATACGGTGTATTTTGAAAATGATATTATGCCCATTACATCCTCTAATTGCGGTATGACCGGCTGTCACGGAAATGGTTCGCACGAAGAGGATGTTAATGTATCAAGCTATGCTGACATTTTAAACAGCGGATTGATTGTGCCCCGCCGTCCCGATAAAAGTAAACTTATTGAGGTAATTACCTCAAACGGAAAAAATGTTATGCCTCCGTCGCCACGAGCTAAAGTATCGGCAGACGCCATAGCTAAAATAGAAGCATGGATACGACAAGGGGCAAGAAATAATAAATGCACGGGTTGCGATACTACCGAGTTTAAATTTGCTGCTAATGTGTGGCCTATTTTAGATGCCTCGTGTAAAAGCTGCCACAGTGGTACATTCCCCTCAGGAAATTTAAGATTGGAAGGGTATGCCGATGCCAAAACAAATGCCGACAATGGCAACTTGCTAGGCACTATTACCCACACACCCGGATATAAACAAATGCCGCAAGGCTCAAAGTTGCCCGATTGCCAGATAAGTATTATCCGTCAATGGATACAGGCAGGGGCACTTAATAATTAAACAGGCTTATTTCGAAAAATGAAGAAAACTATTATCGTATTATCTGCGCTATTGGCACTGGCCTACAGTTGCCAACACCAGCCCGAGGTTTTACCTACGGCAAACAATGGAAACCCAAACAATCCGGGTGGAGGAACAGGAAACTGTGACCCCGACAGTGTGTATTTTGAAAACGACATTTTACCCATTTTGACCTCAAACTGCGGTATGTCAGGTTGCCACGATGCTATTACCCAAACAGAGGGTATCAACGTTGCATCGCACGCAAGCCTTATCAGCAGTGGGGCAGTAACACCGGGCAACGTAAACGGCAGCGATTTGATTGAAGCCATTACAGAAACCGACCCCGATAAAAAAATGCCTCCTCCCCCACGCACTCCGCTTACACAAGAACAAATAAACAAACTTACCAAGTGGATACAGCAAGGTGCCAAAAACAACAAGTGTAACAGCGGTTGCGATACCACCAACTTTAAATTTGCAGCCAATGTGTTGCCGCTGTTAGACAGTAAGTGTAAAGGCTGCCACAGCGGAGCATTCCCCTCGGCAGGAATATCACTTACCAACTATGCTGAAGTGAAAACACAGGCCGATAACGGAAAGCTTTTAGGAGCCATCAGCCACAATCCAAGCTATAAACCAATGCCCCAAGGCGCTCCCAAAATGGCCGATTGTGAAATAACAATTATCCGTAAATGGATACAAGCCGGTGCCCAAAACAACTAACCGTTAAACTTTGGCACGATAATTTGTTTGTATATACCAACATTGAAACTAAAAATTAAATCGATAGTACTATGAGAAAATTAGCATTTGTAGCTGCATTAGTGTTGATGACAACCTTTGCATTTGGTCAGAAAAAGTATTTTACCCGCACCGGTAATATTTCTTTCTTTTCTGATGCTACATTAGAGGACATCACTGCCAACAACCATCAGGTTACCGCCTTGATTAACACTGCCGATGGTAAATTGGCCTACAAAGTGCCCATTAAAGGCTTTGAATTTGAGAAAGCATTGATGCAAGAGCACTTTAACGAGAACTACATGGAGTCTGACAAGTATGCGGAGGCTTCATTTGATGGTGCGATTGAAGATTTGAAAAAAGTAGATTTTACTAAATCAGGCACTTATAAAGTAACTGTTAAAGGTAAACTTACTATGCACGGTGTAACCAAAGATGTATCAATGCCCGGCGAAGTGATTGTTGATGCAACTAACAACAAAGTAACTACCAAGTGTACTTTTAAAGTAGCGTTGAAAGACTACAACATTAAAAACGATAAGGTAGGAAAGATTGCTGACGAGATTGAAATACGTGTGAACGTTGAGATGACCGAGAAAAAATAAGTATATAAAAAGGGGCTTTACAGCCCCTTTTTCTCTATAAAACAAACTAACCATGAATAAACTACTGATGCTGGGAATTGTAGCATTCCTTAGCCTTCAATCTTGCTATTACGATAACGAGGAAGAACTATACCCGCAAGCAGGTAATTGCGATACAACATCTGTAACATACAGCGGTACCGTTTCAAAAATTTTAAACCAGCGTTGTGCACTTTCAGGATGCCACTTAGGTGCATCAGGGCAAGCCATCGGTATTTTTGATACCCACGCTAACATTAAAACATATTTAGATGCCGGCAATACCGTGCGTCTTTTAGATGCTATAAACCATCGCAACGGGCGCTCACCAATGCCCAAAGGCAGCGCAACAAAACTTGATGCCTGCGATTTATTAAAAATCGAAGCTTGGATAAAGAGCGGCTATCCTAATAACTAACCACTACTATGAAAAAAAAAATACTGTTACTATTAGTATCGTTTGCATTCATACTTCCGGTTGTTGCACAACCC
Organism: Bacteroidota bacterium; assembly: GCA_008933805.1. Taxonomy (NCBI): domain Bacteria; kingdom Pseudomonadati; phylum Bacteroidota; species Bacteroidota bacterium. The sequence goes on along the minus strand of WBUH01000001.1, from coordinate 131,866 downwards.
GGTGGTGGTTTGCTGGATGAATTGGATGCCTTAGACTCTAACGTTGAAAAAAAACCCGATTATGCCTTTGCAACATTCAAAGGTGTGCGTGTAATCAACGGGCAATCGGTAGAAGCGCCTGCCAAAGGTGAATTATTATACATGCTTGCCCACCGTTTTGGAACCATCGAAAACGGTTTTTATGATATGTTTGGTATGGATAGGGCTACCATGCGTATGGGGCTTGAATACACACTGCCAACTGATTTTGTAACCATTGGTTACGGCCGTAGCACCTATGGCAAAACGTACGATGGTTTTGTGAAAGCAAAACTGTTCCGTCAACAATCGGGGGCTAAAAACTTTCCTGTTACTATTGTTTGGGTTTCGGATGTTGCAGTCAGGAGTGAAAAATTTACCAACCCCGATCGTAAAAACTATTTCACCTCGCGCATGGCCTATATGCACCAATTGCTGATTGCCCGCAAGTTTTCAAGCAGTTTCTCAGTGCAACTTAGCCCAACATTGGTTCACAAAAACCTTGTACATACTATTGATGAGCAAAACACCTTCTTTAGTATGGGAGTGGGTAGTAGGTTGAAACTTACCCGCCGTGTATCATTAAACCTTGAATACTTTGGTTTCATGCCGGGACAAAATATTCCCAAAATAGGAGACCAAGCCGTTCGCAACACTGTTGCCATAGGTTTTGATATTGAAACAGGCGGCCACGTTTTCCAGTTGCAGTTTACCAATGCACGCGCCATGTATGATGGCGGTTATATCAGCGAAACCGTGTATGATTTTGCTGCTCCGCAAGGCAAAGGCATAGCTTTTGGCTTTAACCTTACCCGCACATTCTCGTTCAAAAGATTCGAGTAATACACAAATACATTCAGGCAATACTCTTTTGGCAGGCAAATTGCTTCCGAAAGAGTATTGTTTCTTTTACAGGATGATTAAAAAAACTGCATACACACTTTTATTGTGGCTGGCTGCCTTTGCGGCCAAAGCACAATTGCACGACAGTACCACTGTACCCATTGTTGGGTTTGAATATGTGGAACAACTGATGCAACAAAAAAACGACACCACGTATGTAATAAACTTTTGGGCCACGTGGTGCGGTCCCTGTATCAGAGAACTCCCCCATTTTGAAGCCCTAAAAGCCAAATATCCCAACAAAAAGCTGAAAGTTATTTTAATAAGCCTTGACTTTAAAAAGAACTACAAGAATGTTTTGCTGCCTTACCTGCAAAAGCACAAAATAACCAGTCCTGTAGCCTTACTATACGAACCGGATGCTAACCGATGGATTGAAAAAGTGAACGCAGAATGGAGCGGCTCTATACCGGCTACCCTAATTTTTAATAAGGACAAAAGTGGCTTTTACGAGAAGGAATTTACTAAACAAGAGCTGCACAAAACTGTTGAAACTTATTTTTAACCCCTGATATACTAAACACAAACAGATATGAAAAAAGTTATCCTATCGGCCATAGCGTTGTTTGCAGTAGCAGCAATGACAATAGCCTTTACTTACAAAACAAATGCAACAAAAGGATATGCCATTGGCGATACAGTTGCTGATTTTTCGTTAAAAAACATCGACGGTAAAATGGTTTCATTGGCTGATTTTAAAGATGCCAAAGGATTTATCGTAGTGTTTACCTGCAACCACTGCCCGTACGCTAAAGCTTACGAAGACCGTTTGGTAGCTCTTGATAAAAAATATAAATCGCTGGGTTATCCTGTAATTGCTATTAACCCTAACGACCCTGCCGTAAACGCTGAAGACAGCTACGAAAAAATGCAGGAACGCGCGAAAGAAAAAGGGTTTACGTTCCCCTATTTGTTTGACGAAGGACAGAAGATATACCCAATATTCGGGGCTACACGCACCCCACACGTATTCATATTGCAAAAAAACGGGGCTAGCAGCGTAGTGAAATACATTGGTGCTATTGATGACAACCACGAAGACGAATCAGCCGTAAAAACCAAATATGTTGAAGGTGCGGTTGATGCCCTTATTGCAGGTAAAACCCCAAACCCTGAAACCACAAAAGCTATAGGCTGTACAATTAAGGCCAAAAAATAAAAGCCTCTTGTCGGATAGTAAATAAAACGGTCGGTTGGTATGCACCAACCGACCGTTTTACTTTATACGATTAAAATAGAAACTATTCTTCTTCGGGCTTCATGTTATGAAACACGTTTTGTATATCCTCGTCCTCTTCAATCTTTTCCAACATCTTATCAATGGCAGCGCGGTCTTCGGCGGTTACATCCGCATACGATGTAGGTATGCGTTGTAACTCAGCGTTTATGATGTTTATGTTGCGCTCTTCTAACGCCTTTTGCATTTTACCAAAATCAGCAAACGAAGTGGTAATGATAATCTCGGCTTCGTCTTTTTCAATATCCTGCAAGCCAAAATCAATCAAATCCAATTCAAGTTCATCGGTATCCAACCCTTCGGCAGCAACGGTAAATAAGCCCAAACGCTCAAACATAAACTCCAGCGAGCCTGTTTTACCCAATTCACCCCCACCCCTGCTAAAGTATGAACGGATGTTTGCTACCGTACGGTTAGGGTTATCAGTGGCGGCTTCTATCACAATACCTACACCCTTTGGGCCGTAACCTTCGTATACAATCTCTTCAAAATCCTTTTCACTCTTGTCGCTGGCACGTTTAATAGCTGACTCTATACGGTCTTTGGGCATATTCACGCCCTTAGCGTTTTGTATCACCACACGCAGGCGTGCATTCAGTGTCGGGTCGGGCCCGCCGGCTTTCACCGCCATTGATATCTCTTTACCGTATTTTGTGAACGCTTTCGACATCTGGTCCCAGCGTTTCATCTTTCTTCCTTTGCGAAATTCAAATGCTCTACCCATAGTAGTTTGTATTACTGCGCAAAATAAATAAAAATGAAGATGAATGGCTATTGTAAATAGGCAAATACTGTGAATTTGTGTTCGCGATACTATTTATCACGTGAGACAAGCATCAGGTTTTTTGCTTTTTCTTTTTGGCTGAAGGGAATAACACATTGTTCAATATCAACCTAAAACCGGGCGAGTTAGGATGCAAAGCCAAATCTGTAGGCGGCTCACCCACAATATGTTGATAATCTTCGGGGTCGTGGCCACCGTAAAATGTCCAAGTACCATTACCTGCCGTACCGTGTATATAACGGGCCTCATTCAGCCCCTTATTTTCGCCCATAATCACCACATTGCTTTTTATGTAACGCTTGTTGTAGGCAGTTGTTTGCCCCATAAACGCATCAATAATTTTAGTATGGTTTTGGCACAACATGGTGGGTACTAAATCGGTTTTGGCCGAAAACTCAAACAGTAAAAACAAATCTTCTTCTTCGGTAACGCCTCTTTGGGGTGGGTTCACATCAATCGTTGAGAATTCATACACGTATGGGCTCATTTCCAATTTAAAATCCGTGAAAGCAAAGCAGTTATCATAATTCAACTTTTGGTTTGCATTCCGGTCGGCAGGGTCGCCGTCAAACATACTTTCGCATATATCAACTCCATCGGCAGCTAAGGCTATATCGTACGTATCAGTAGCACTGCACATGGCAAACAAAAAGCCTCCGCCAAATGTAAAATCCCTAATTTTTTTGGCAACGGCCAACTTCAGTTGGCTCACGCTGGCATAGCCGTGTTTGGCAGCCATTGCCTCTGCCTCTTTCACTTGCTCTAAATACCAAGGTGCATAACGGAAACTGCTGTAAAACTTACCATACTGGCCTGTAAAATCCTCGTGGTGCAAGTGTAGCCAATCGTAAGTGGGCAGCTTGCCTTCCAACACTTCATCATCAAATATTATATCGTAAGGAATCTCGGCATAGGTTAAAACCATTGTTACCGCGTCGTCCCATGGCTGCTTGCTTTTAGGCGAGTACACCGCAATCTTAGGTGATTTAAGAAGCTTTACTGCCTCCATATTCACTTCGGGGTTGGCAATTTCGGCCAGTATTCCATTGTACTTGGCATCGGTGATAATCTCATACGTTACCCCGCGCACACGGCATTCTTTTTCAAATTTCTCTTGGTACGGAAACACAAAACTGCCATCGCGGTAATTAAGCAGCCAATCCGCCTCAATATCAAACGTAAGCACCCAATAGCAAATACCGTAGGCCTTCAAGTGGTCTTTCTGGGTATTATCCATCGGCACTAAAATATGCGTGGCCTGTGCTGTTAAAACCGTAACAAAAAATATAACTGCCGCTAAAATGTGTTTCATAATTGTGTTAATTGATACCCCACGTACACCAAAAGTAAACCCGCAATATTTGTTCCTAATATGTAATAAACGGTTAGCCCCCATTGCTTATTTTGCAATAACTGGATTGTATCAAGCCCGAAGCTTGAAAACGTAGTGAACCCGCCTAAAAAACCTATCACCAGTAACGGCCAGTATTGACGTATTACAGCATTTGCAGGCGAGCTGCCCATGGCTAATCCAATTAGTAAACAACCTGCAAGATTTACAAAAAAAGTAGGCCAAGGGAACGACATACCTCCGTGGGCGGGAAACAACTGCCCAACTCCGTAACGTGATACTGCACCCAATGCACCTCCAATAAATACTTGCAAAAACGTAGGCATACTCCCCAAAATTAAGTCTTTTGGGCGAATTACGCAGCCCTTGTTTATCAAAAACACACCCTTACTTTTTTGCATTTGAAATAGTAACAGCAATTTAAGCCACCCTGTTGTGCCAAAAATGCGTACCTTTGCGGGCTTAATAATTTTATAATGGGACGAATTGTAGCCATAGTAGGCAGGCCAAACGTAGGAAAATCAACTTTGTTTAACCGATTGGTTGGAGAACGAAAGGCAATAGTGGACGATATGAGCGGGGTGACCCGTGACCGCCACTACGGTAAAGCCGAATGGATTGGATATGAGTTTACGGTGATTGATACCGGCGGATATGTGCAACACAGCGACGATGTTTTTGAATCGGCCATACGCGACCAAGTAAAGATTGCGATTGAAGAAGCCGACGTAATGCTGTTTATGGTAGATGTTACCACAGGTATTACCGACCTTGACAGTGATTTTGCTGCCTTGCTGCGTAAATCTAAAAAACCTGCGTTGGTAGTTGCCAATAAAGTAGATAACAACGAACGTATAGTTGATACTGCTGAATTTTACTCGTTTGGTTTGGGCGAAGTATTTCCCCTATGCTCTATTTCCGGTGCCGGCACCGGAGAGTTGTTGGATGAAGTGGTGGAACGCTTAAGAGCTTTACCCCCAACAGCTGCCGAAGAAACACTTACTGATGTTCCAAAAGTGGCAATTGTGGGTAAACCCAATGTTGGAAAATCGTCGCTGGTAAATGCTTTGTTAGGTGAAGACCGTAACATTGTTACACCCATTGCCGGTACCACCCGCGATACCATACACACACATTACAAAGCCTACGGACACGAGTACTTGCTGATAGATACGGCAGGTATCCGCAAAAAAGGAAAAGTAACTGAGGATATTGAGTTTTACTCAGTAATCCGAGCGATAAAGGCAATTGAAGAATGCGATGTGTGCGTGCTGCTGATTGACGCCACACAAGGTATTGAGAGCCAAGACTTGAACTTGTTTCACCAAGCCGAGAAAAACGGAAAAGGAATTGTGGTGCTGGTGAATAAATGGGATTTGATGGAGAAGGAAACCAACAGTGCCAAAACTTACGAGGAAACCATCAAAAGGAAAACCGCTCCTTTTACTGATTACCCCGTGTTGTTTGTATCTGCCCTTGAAAAACAAAGGATATACAAGGCAATGGAAACCATCGGAGCCGTTTATACTAACTTATCGAAAAAGATAAACACCCACCAATTGAACGAGGTAATGCTGCCGATAATATTGGCTACTCCCCCTCCGGCATACAAAGGAAAATACATCAAAATTAAATATATCACCCAATTACGTACCAAGGTTCCCAGCTTTGCATTTTTTTGCAACCTGCCCCAATATTTTAAGGATCCCTACAAACGCTTCTTAGAGAACAAACTCCGTGAAAATTTTGACTTTAGCGGAACACCTTTGAGAATATTTTTTAGAAAAAAATAAGGGTATTCTTGCATAATTTGTTTCTTTGGCTACCTTTGCACGGAATTTTAAAAGTATCACAAAAAAATGAAAAAAGTATTTGCTCTGTTAACCATCGTATCTGTAATGTCATTCGTAGCTTGCAAAAACACTCCTGCTGTTGATCATGCTGCTGACTCAAAACGCGCTGCTGATTCACTACAAAAGATAGCTGATTCAGTTAAAGCTGCTGAAGAAGCTGCTGCTGCTGCACAAGCTGCTGACACTGGTGCTAAAGACACTACTGCTGCTGCTCCTGCTGCTCACTAATCAGTGAGATTACAGAACCAAGAACGAAATTAAAGAGTGCCAAGGCACTCTTTTTTTTTTGCTCTTAACTGTAGCTTTTTTACAATAGAAAAAGATTGACTTAAATTGCAGTATGAAAAAAATACTCGCTTTATATATTTCCATTATCGCTTTATCGGCGGTTGCCTGTAAATCAAAACCCGAAGCAGAAACAAAAACCCCTGAACAGCAAAAAGCTGAAACCATAGTAAAAAGCGATAAAGAAAAGGCCGACTCTGTACTAGAATATTACAAGAAGAAAGCCGGCGCTGCTCCTGATTCATTACCTGCCAAATAATCCAATAAAAAAGCCCAAATACATTTAGTACTTGGGCTTAATATTTTCAGTTTATTTTCGGTTCATTGCTGTTTTGGCGGTTCCTTTAAGTACTGCATCGTATTCAGCCAGTGCTTTTAAAGCAGTGTTAAACACCACATCGCCTTGGTTTAATACTTGGTAATACGCCTCTTTTCCATATATCTGTCTTGCTATCAACGCTTTCGCTTGATTGGCTATCAACTTGCGCGAAGCATCAAATTCCGCAGCACTGTATGTAATGTGAGCATCGGCCAGCATTTGGCGCAGTTTGCCTTCTAATTGGCTGCTAAAATCAAAGCGTTTACCAAAGTCTTGGGCATCTTTATACGTCTTTTTCAATGCATCACGGTTATTATCCGCATATTGGTAGGCCAAGCGTGTGGCAAGTCCGTTGCGGTATATATGGGTCATTAGTTCTGTGTGGATGGCACTGTCCACGGGCACAAATACATCGGGGTATATTCCTCCGCCACCATATACTTTACGTCCGGCAGGAGTTTTAAATACCATCTTTTCGTTTTTCTTCACACTATCGGGATGGTCAAGCTCGCCGCCTTTCAATCGTTCGCCTACTTCAGCCTCGTAAGTATCGTAGCCTTCGTCGTAAGGTTTCTGTATGCTTCGGCCTGTTGGGGTATAATACCTTGCAATGGTAAGCCTCACTGCCGAACCGTCGCTAAGGTTAAACGACTCTTGCACCAATCCTTTGCCATACGAACGGCGACCAACAATAATTCCCCTATCCCAATCTTGCACCGCACCCGAAACAATCTCACTGGCTGAGGCAGAACCTTCATCTACCAAAATCACCAGTTTGCCCTCGGTAAATTCTCCGGCACGGTCAGTAACATATTCCTTTTTCTTTTGATTACGTCCCTCAGTGTACACCATCAATTTACCCTCACCCAAAAACTCTGACGTTATCATCGTAGCTGCGTGCAGATAACCACCGGGGTTACCCCTCAAATCCAGTACAAGGCTTTCCATCCCTTCCTTTTTCAGCTTATCAAGCCCTGCTTTCAACTCGTCGTAGGTATCTTTAGCAAAGCTGTTCACCTTCAAATACCCCGTTGTTGGGTTTATCATGTAGGCAATATCCACGCTCTTCAAGGGTATGCGGTCCCGCACAATGGTGTATTTCAACAAGCCTTTCATGCCTGTGCGTTTCAGCTCCACTTCTACCTTTGTACCCTTAGTTCCTTTTAATTTTTTAATAACATCGTTGTTACTGATGTTTACCCCTGCCACCGTTTCACCATTCACCTTTATAATTCGGTCGCCGGGCATAATGCCTGCCTTTTCCGATGGTCCTTCGGGTAATACCGTAGCAATAAAAATGGTATCGTTCAACAAGTTAAACTCCACGCCTATCCCCTCAAAATTACCTTGCAACTGCTCATTAACGGCAGTCAACTCAGCAGCGGGTATGTAGTTAGAGTGCGGGTCGAGGTCGTGCAGCATTTGCTCAATCGCAATCTCTGCCAAGCGTTCATCATCCACCGTATCTACATACTCTTTGTTTATCAACGACATCACATGGTCGATTTTACTATTGCCGGTGAGCGTAAAGCCTCCCTTATTCCCTTGCAACATAAAACCACCGGCAACGCCCGCAGCCAATAACCCCGCATAAATAAGGGGCTGCCATTTATTTATTTTTCGTTCTTCCACTTCAGTACCTGTGTTAATTCACCTAAACGTCAAAACTACATTTTTGTTTATATCAACGTGCTATAAAAACGGCGAAAGTGGCGCAAATATCGTTCCTTAAAAAACACCATCTTTGCTTTTGTAAAATGGAACTGAGAAATACTGAAAAACCTTCGCATTACAGTAGCCTTGATACAATGACCACAGCTGAACTGCTGCAAGGTATTAACAACGAGGACAAAAGCGTGCCTCTTGCCATTGAAAAGGTATTGCCCCAAATTGAAGCTTTGGTGGAAGAAATTGTGGCCAATATGCAATTAGGCGGCAGATTGTTCTACATGGGTGCCGGAACCAGCGGTCGTTTGGGTATTGTTGATGCCAGCGAGTGCCCCCCAACTTTTGGTGTGGAGCATGGTTTGGTGGTAGGCATTATTGCTGGCGGCGACGGTGCCATACGCAAGGCCGTTGAATTTGCTGAAGACGACCGCGAGCAAGGTTGGAAAGACCTTGAGGCGTATGCAATAAACAAGAGTGATGTGGTAATTGGCATTACAGCCAGCGGCACAACTCCCTATGTGTTGGGTGCAATAGAAAAATGCAATGCGAACGGCATCACCACCGGCGGAATTAGCTGCAACCCCAATAGCCCGTTGGGCAAACTTGCCAAATTTGCCGTTGAGGTGGACACAGGCCCTGAGTTTGTTACCGGAAGCACCCGTATGAAAGCAGGAACGGCACAAAAGCTGGTGCTGAATATGATTAGTACCGCCACGATGATACGCATGGGGCGGGTAAAGGGCAACCGCATGGTGGATATGCAACTTAGCAATCAGAAATTAATTGAGCGGGGCAGCCGAATGATAATGGAAAGCACCGGACTTGATTACGAGGCTGCTAAGACACTATTGCTTGAGAAAGGCAGCGTGAGGAAGGCAATAGAGGGATAACGATGTGGTTGGGCAGAAAACGGGGTTATTTGCAAGACTGGATTACGCAGGCATGGGTAAAAACCACAGGCCGCCGTTTTTATCCTGAAAAAGAGAGCTGGCTGACAGGTCCTTCGGGGGATACCCGCGAGATAAAAGATGAGTACATTTATAGGCTGTGCAAGACTGAAAACTTGCGCCTTGAAAAGAACCAACCCGATTTCGGGCTGATTGATGAAATAAGCGAGTGGCAACTACCTGCTGCCGATGAAAAACGCCTGCATCCTACCATCATCGATTTTTATACCCACACATATAATTACGGTTTTGAGGTAAAATCAACGTGGAAAGGGATATTCTACCCTTTCGGTTGGTTACTGACACTTATTTTCAGCCGCAGGCTGCAACAGTTAAACTTGCCTCTTACTGCCGAAGATACCGCACAAGGACTTGAAAGCAATTTGATTAAGCTGTTCTCTGATGACCAAAAGAGGGCTAAATACACCATTTGGTACCGCACTCAAAAGAAAAAAGGCACGGTTGTATTTTCAGGAATTTACGGATATACGTTTGTGCCTGCTGAAAACCGCACCTGCCTCAAAATTGTATTCCCACTGCCTAATGGCAATGCCACTATAATCTTAAACATACAAGTGCTTGAAAACGGCAGCCTGCGACTTACCTCAAAAGGAAAAAGAGACGGAGAACCGGGTTTTTACTTTTTACTTGAAAACGGCACGGGTGATTATTGGGTAAAGTACGTAAAGGCAATGCACGAAACATTGGATGTATTTGTAGATGAAGGCAATATTCTAAAGGCCACCCATACGTTTAAGTTTCACGGCCTCACGTTTATGACCTTGCACTATACCATGCATAAAAAACAACTCTGATTATTCAGGTTGTTTAAACGGGTCTTCCTGAGCGGGGTCTTGCTGTTGCTGTTCTTCTTCCTCTTGCTTCTTTTGCTCCTCCAGCTTTTTCTGCTCATCTTCGGGAGACAAGTAATGTATCAGCCCTTTTTTCACCTCTTCTTTCCCGTTCATAAATATCTTGTACACATACGTAGCACTCATAATATTATCGCGCTTGATAACATTTACAGGTTTGGCCAAATCGGGATAGATTGCTACCACTTGGTAAGAAAGGTCGTAAATCATCAGCGTTACCTTTCCGCGTTTCACCATGTCTTTGGGCAAAATCAGCTTGTAATCATACATCACCTTACGGTCGGCAGGGTCAAAGGTTATTTGCTCCTTCCACAAATCCAGCAAACGAGGCGGTGTTACCCCTTTTGCACCGTAAATAATGTCCTCAAGCCTAAACGAGAGTTTTGTGGTTACTTGCGGTACTGCGTTTGATACCGCATACTTTTCAAACGGAACAACAAATATTTCAAGGTTTTCAAGGTCGCGGCTGCTGCACTCTATAACAAGGTTTTTCTTGCCCAATTTCAACGTATCAAGATTGATTTTTAACGAGATGGGCTTTGCATCAAAATTTTCAGCATCCCTGATAAAAAAATTCCCACCGCTGTCAATAAACAGCATACTCCCGTCCGATTCAAACAAAATAATCTCAGGGGCAAGCAAATGGCTAAATTCTGACGGGATTACACTTTCGGCAGGTAGTTTTTTCCCTTGCTTGTTTTTAAACACCACGCTATCACCCGGCAACAGCGTATTAAATAAGAATATTCGTTTATTATCGCTGGCGGTGGTTATATCAAAAGAGATGGTTTGCTGTGCATTTGCCACAAGAACTTGCAGCAGGCACACAGCCGGTAAAATCAATTTTTTAATATGGTTTAAAAAACCATGCAAGGCGGTATTATTTTTTAGAGATTGTAATAGTTCCTTCGGTAACTAATGTTCCGTCGTATACTTCAACTATATACTTGTACTTGCCCTTTGGTAAATCATTTATGTATAAAATACTTTCAGTAGCCTTAATATTCAAAAAGTCTTTTACCTCTTTCTTGGCACTATTATAAAGTTTAAAATTAAGCGATGTAAACTGTTTTAACGCATCGCGTGAAACCTTTATTATCAACACTTTATTCTCTTGCACCACACTTACACCGCTTGCAGCTTTTTGCAAATCGGTTTTGGCGCGCGTACCCGTAGCGTTGGCATAATTTTCTTCAATATTGGTTTGCAACAACGGAGTTTCGCAAGTTACTTTTTCGCCGTTTTTGGTAATTTCTTTACCCTGCGTGTTTACTAAATATACCGTGATATTATTTTTACCCTCAGGTTTTGCATACAGCACTGCGCCCGCAGTCCAACAAGGCATTTCGTTGGCATATTTTGATAAAAATAACTCACGTTTACCGTTTTTAGCTTTGAAATAAATGGCCGTAGTCCTATCCATTTCTATGCTAAAACTATCGGAGGCAAATAATACGGCGCGTTCGCCGTAATTCTCAATTACCGGTTTCAATTCGCTTTTAGCAATGCCATCGTCAAACTTAATAATATCGGCAAAAGTACTGTCGGGCTTATAAAACAAGTAATTACTTCCTTTTGCACCGGGCATAGCCGTTGTGTAATAATCAGCGGTTTGGGCAGATACACTTCCAAAAATTAGTGTGGCAACAACTGCGGCAGCTATTTTGAAATTTTTCATTTTTTCAAAGGTATTACTACAAAAACAAAAAAGCTGCCAGTGTTTTATGCACAGGCAGCTTTACTGTATGCTATACCAAACGGTTTAGTGTATTGTGTACCCTTCAAAAGGGATATTTTCAGGAAAATCTGAGAAGTTTTTTGCGGTTATCATGGCATTTCCGTTATACCCGCTCCCTTTTTTAATCTCATAAACTGTAGCTTTAAACGGCAGGCCGCCTTTGCCTTTACTTGAGATAGCAGTGCTGCCTGTTTCTTTCAAACTAATATCCCCGTCTACTGAGCCGGTTTTTAATTTTGTGAAGTTATTTTTCTTATTAAACTCTTCTACCACCAAGTATTCTTTACCGTTACAGGTTACTTGCCTAACTATAAAATCTTCTTTGTCATTGGGTAATTTTTCAGCTACTTGTATTAAAACAGAGTCGCTGGTAAGGGTGTTGTCTCCAACCTTAAATGTAAACGGTCCCACCCAAACATCGCCGACTTTTGTTATTAATTTACTGATTTGAATATCGGTTTTTGATGCTGCACTGCCGTTTGAGGAAATTTCTGATTCAGGAAATGTAATGGTTACCCAAATTTCATCACCCACACGCGGTGCAATGTTGTGAACCGAAAGTTTAAGCTGGGCTGATAGCATGTTTACAAGCAAACAAGCTATGATAAGTAAAGTGCTTTTCATTGGTTTAATAATTAGGTTAAAAATAAAAAAGTCCGAAGGTTGTACCTCCGGACTATATAACGAAATCGTTTAAAAAATTATTATTTAGCAAAATTCACCGCACGGCGTTCACGGATAACCGTTACTTTAATCTGGCCGGGGTAAATCATTTCTTTCATAATACGTTGGCTGATATCAAACGAAAGCATTTCTGCTTTTTCATCGCTCACGCGCTCGCTTTCTACCATTACACGCAACTCGCGACCAGCTTGTATCGCAAATGCTTTTTCTACACCGTCATAAGAAAGTGCAAGGCTTTCCAAGTCTTTCAAACGTTTCATGTAGTTTTCAACATCTTCGCGACGGGCACCGGGACGTGAACCTGAGATAGCATCACACGCCTGAACGATTGGCGAAAGCATCGAAGTCATTTCAATCTCGTCGTGGTGGGCACCGATGGCGTTCACCACTTCGGGGTGTTCTTTGTACTTCTCGGCCAATTTCATACCCAACAATGCGTGTGGAGTTTCAGCGTCGTCATCGGGCACTTTACCAATATCGTGCAGCAATCCGGCACGTTTAGCTAGTTTAACGTTCAAACCAAGTTCAGCGGCCATTGTAGCACAAAGATTGGCAACCTCGCGGCTGTGCTGCAACAGGTTTTGACCGTATGATGAGCGGTAACGCATCCTACCTACCATACGCACTAATTCAGGGTGAAGGCCGTGTATACCTAAGTCGATACAAGTACGTTCGCCTATTTCAATAACTTCTTCTTCCAGTTGTTTTTTGGTTTTGGCCACCACTTCCTCAATACGGGCAGGGTGGATACGACCATCGGTTACCAGCCTGTGCAATGAAAGACGGGCAATTTCGCGGCGGATAGGGTCGAAACCTGAAAGGATAATTGCTTCAGGGGTATCGTCCACAATAATCTCAATACCGGTAGCGGCTTCAAGGGCGCGGATGTTACGACCTTCACGACCGATAATACGGCCTTTTACTTCGTCGCTTTCGATGTTAAACACCGATACCGAGTTTTCTATCGCTTGTTCAGCGGCAGTACGTTGTATGGTTTGTATTACCATACGACGGGCTTCTTTAGTAGCAGTTAGTTTAGCTTCGTCAACAATGTCTTTCACAAATGCCGATGCCTCGCTTTGCGCCTCGGCTTTCAGGTTTTCAACCAACTGGGCTTTGGCTTCTTCGGCCGATAGGCCTGCCAATTTTTCCAATTGTTTTACTTGTGCTTGGTGAAATTTGTCTAACTCTTCTTTCTTTTTGGCAACAAGTTCAAGTTGGTTGGTAAGGCTCTCCTTAATGGTTTCCACCTCTTTTTCCTTCTTGTTCATGTTCTCCATTTTCTGATTCAGGCTTTGCTCTTTTTGCTTAATCCTGTTTTCAGCTTGTTGAAGGTTATTGTTGCGTGAGTTAGCTTCTTTTTCATGCTCCTCTTTCAGGCGCATAAAATGTTCTTTAGCCTCTAATTGCTTGTCTTTCTTAAAAATCTCTGCTTTGTGTTTTGCCTCATCAATAATAGCGGCAGCCGCACTTTTGTTCTTTTTGCTGATGAGCACCCACGTTGCACCCGCGCCTATGGCAAGCGAGCCCAAAATGGATATTACTAGGATAATACTGTCCATACGTTTTCTTTGGCTTAATTATTTTTTAAGCAAGGTAGGCTGAATAAGAAAGGGTTGTTATACAAGCTTACTGTCTAAAAGGCGGTTTATGTCTTTTAACAGCATATCTACTTCGGCGGTAGGACCTGAAGTTTGCTTTGTAGAAGATATCAAATCGGTTGCCAAATCAAGCGATGCCATTGCAAGGGCATCCTGTTTATCCTTTACCGAGTAGTTTTCGGTATAGTTTTTTGCTTTATCATTGGCCAGTTTAGCGGCAGCTCTAACGCTTTCCTCAAACCCCGCATGTATACGCAACGGGTAAAACCTGTCGCAAATATTCACTTTTATCGAAATCTCTTCCACTGCTTATCTTTCTTTATTCGCTTAATCTTGCAATACAACGGTCTATCTCTCTAATGTACTCATTTATTTTCAACTTCACTTCCCGTACATCGGTTTTAGAAAGGTGTAAACCTCCTGCAATTTTAATGATTTTATTATACTCTTCTAAATCCTTAATGGTGTTTTTTTGAATATCCAGTGTTTCCGTCAACCGTTTATTCTCATTTACCAAACGGATATTTTCATCCCGCAAAGCATCATTGGCAGCAGCCAGTTTTTCAACCTTCGCTTTTATTTCCAGTAATTGTTTTGCCAATGCGTCCATGCTTCGCGTTTACAGTTTTATGTCTTCAGTTTTAAATTCTACAATTACGTTTCTAATTTACAGGTTTAAAGTCGTAACTGAAAACCTTAAACCGTAAACTAATAACTATTTCCTAATTACAGCCCCTACTTCCTTTTCAAACCCTTGCATCAAACGGTTCATAATCTTTTCAATTTCAGCATCAGTAAGGGTTTTTGTTTCGTCTTGCAAAATAAAACTCAACGCATACGCCTTCTTTCCTGCCTCAATCTTATCCCCTTCATACACATCAAACACATCAATAGCGCGCAGCAGTTTACGCTCTGCTTGACGAGCAATGGTGTGTAGTTGCTCAAAGGTAATTTTTTTATCTATCACCAACGATAAATCGCGGCGAACTTCGGGGAATTTTGAAATTTCTTTCAGGGTGAATTTTTGTGCAGTGGCTTTTTGCAACAAGCGTTCCCAATCAATCACCGCATAAAATACCGTGCCCTGTATGTCAAAACTTTTGGTTATTTTGGGTGATACGGGGCCATAGTTTACCAGCTTATTTCCATCAATTTCAGCAGGACTGCCAATGATGTTACGTTCAGTAAAAGGCACTTCTACACCCATTGCAGTAAACAAATTATCGCAAGTTTGCTTAAGGGTATAAAAATCGCTTGCGCGGGTGGGATATTTCCAGCTTTCGTTTTGCTCATCGCCACACAACCAAAGACTTAACCACCATTTTTCTTCGTATTTGCCCTCTACCTTGCGGTAGGTTTTGCTCAACTCAAAAAACTTAAGGTTATTGGCCTTACGATTACGGTTATAGGTTACTGCCTCTAACCCTGAGTACAATGTATTAAGGCGCATCACCTCCAAATCAGCACTCAGTGGATTGAGCATACGCACGGCCTGCTCCAACTCTTCTTCGGTATAATACGATACTTTGGTAAGCGAGTTAGTTACCAACTCGTAGTAGCCGTTAGCCGCCAACATATCGGCAGCGCGGTTGTACAGTTTCTCTTTGTTAATGCCTGTTGAGGTATTGTAAGACAGTTTTACTGACGACGGTATCTCTATCCTGTTCAGCCCGTAAATACGGATAAACTCTTCTATCACGTCAATCTCGCGGGTTACATCGGGACGGTAAGCAGGCACGCTTAATTGCAAGCCGTTTTCGTCTTCGCCTTCAACAGTAATATCCAACCCTGTGATGATGGCTTTCACTTCATCCACAGAAGCAGTTTGACCCAATACTTCGTTTAGCTTTTTATAACGCAGGGTAATTTTTGAAGGATTGATTTTGCGGGCATACACATCCACCACGGGGCTGCTAACACTGCCGCCTGCGGTTGCCAAAATCAATTCTACCACCCTGTTGATGGCATTAACGGTTATTTCAGGGTCGGTGCCGCGCTCGTAACGGAACGAGGCATCGGTGTTTAGCCCCTGCCCTTTTGCCGATTTACGAATGGTGCCGGGGTCGAAATAAGCACTTTCAATAAACAGGTTTTTAGTTTCAGCACTTACACCGCTGTGTAAACCGCCAAACACCCCTGCAATGGCCATCGGTTCGGCAGCGTTGCAAATCAACAACTCGTTACCGGTAAGGGTACGCTCGGTTTTATCCAACGTAGTGAATTTTTGCCCTTGCGTAGCCTTTTTTACCACAATTTTGCTGCCTGTGATTTTATCGGCATCAAAGGCGTGTATGGGTTGACCCAACTCGTGCAGCACAAAGTTGGTAACATCTACAATATTGTTAATGGGGCTTAAGCCAATAGCTTTTAAGCGGTTTTGCAACCATGCGGGACTGGGTTTCACCTCTACCCCGCTAATGCTGATACCGCTGTATCGGGGGCAACCTTCGGCATCTTCTATCACCACTTCTACAAGATTGCTGCCTTGCGGTGCGGGTAATGGAGCATACTTTACGTTTACTTTTTTGCCCGTAAGAGCGGCTACATCGCGGGCTACACCCAAATGCGAAGCAGCATCACCACGGTTGGCAGTAAGACCTATTTCTATCGTAAAATCGTTTTCTACTTTAAAATAATCAGCCCCTTGAGAGCCTACTACGGCTGCGGTATCCAGCACCATAATACCGTCGTGGCTGGTTCCCAAACCTACTTCGTCTTCGGCGCATATCATGCCTTCCGAAACTTCGCCGCGTATTTTTGATTTGCTGATTTTAAAAGGTTCGCCGCCTGTAGGGTATAGCGTTGCGCCAACGGTTGCTACCAGCACTTTTTGTCCGGCAGCCACGTTAGGGGCACCGCACACTATTTGCAGCAACTCAGACCCGCCCACATCTACTTTGGTAACGCTTAAACGGTCGGCATTGGGGTGCTGCCAACGCTCCTTCACCTCGCCTATCACCAAGCCCTGCAAGCCGCCTTGTATACTGCTCACAGCCTCAATACCTTCTACTTCTAATCCGCAATTGGTAAGCAATACACCCAATTCTTCGGGCGATTGCTCTATATCTATCAGGGTTTTTAACCAGTTGTACGAAATTTTCATCTTTGCGCAAAGATAGGTTTCAATGTGCAAATGTGGGAATGGGGATTTTGAGGACTAACTGTTATTTTTTGATAAGCTTGAAAATAGAATCTTGTGTAACTATATCATTGTATAAAAAGTGCTTTTGATAATTATAAACGTAACTTTTAGTGCCAATTAGAGCCAAATAGTTAGTTTTATTTATCCTAATATTTTCTAAATCAACCCCATGTAAATCAGCTTCCCATAAATTAGAATACTTGAAAAGAGAATTATTTAAATCGGCATTCTCTAGTTTGACTTGATTTAACAGGGAAGATGTTAACACTGCATTGTGTAAATTGGCATTGCGTAAATTGGCGTAACGTAAATCGACTCTTGTTAAGTTGGCATTGCTCATATAGGCATAGCTTAAGTTTGCAGAAAATAAATTAACATCATTTAAATTAGTACTACGTAAATCAGCTGCCCATAAATCGGTGCTGCTCAAATTAGCATTCTCTAAATTGGCACTGATTAAAATCGAACTCCCTAACTTGGCTCTTTGTAAATCGGCATCGCTTAAATCGGCATCGCTTAAATTAGCATTGAATAAATCAACGTATCGTAAATATGCTCCACTTAATTTTGCTTTTGATAAGAAAGAGTTTGAAAAATCTGCTTTGCTATATATCTCATCTAGGCTACTACAATCGATACGACTATGGGCAAGTGTTATAAGCAATTGCCCCCTTTCAGGACTATATTCACTACCAGTTAATTCATCCTTAACTAGAAACTTATAAGGGGTTAAGCTATGACTCAATGCAATGATACGTCCAATTAACTGAGGTGATAAGTTACGTATACCATCATTGCCATAATCTTCCCGTAACTCATTATTTACTTCATCAAAAATATTGCCCATTAAAAATACCAATGCACTACGACGTTCGGCTTCTTGCAAATAGGTTTGTTGATCGAGACGGTTATTTTGAGCCTGCACCATCAAATTTTGGTTTTCAAACAACCGATTCTGCCAGTCAATCATAGTTGTCTGTTTTTCTACCATTTTGTTTTGCTCACCAAACATTTGGTTTTGGAACTTCATAATATTGGTTTGGCTATCCATTAATGCAGTTTGATTTTGCACCATGCTGTTTTGCACCCCCATTAAATCCGCTTGGTTTTTTGCAATTTCAGTTTGCTTCTCCGCAATTTGATTTTGCTTTTCAATCATTGCATTTTGATTAAACAACAACCATGTTTGAAAAAGAGTAAATAAAATGGGGATTAGAGCTAACAAAAAACCAATTCTCCCCAAGCGGGTAAACCTCATTACCAATCGTGCGGAGAGGTCGGACACTGTATCTTTACTAACCGTTTTTTGTTCCGTTAATTCAGTAAGAAATTTTTGGATACTGGTTTTAAGTCCCCTGCCTAAATAGGCTTCTGTTATTATCCTTCCGCGTTTGAAGACTTTTTTTGCTCTCTTCTTTAACGAAGGACGCAGCTTTGCTATTTCTTCCCGAAGTTTCTGATTCTCTGTTTCAAGCTCCTGTAAACGCTTTTCTTCTTCTGTCATACAATACAATATTCCTTACTGTAAATATAATTAATTAAGCATAGGATTAAAATCCTATGCTGTTGAAATTACAGTAGTGCGGGGGACTTAAGTCCCCCGCACTACTGTAATTTAGCAAGGGGTGGGTTTCAACCCGCCCAAAGCAGCAATTTGCACCTTAGTGCCTTTACTGTCATCCTTTATTAGCGTAATACAAAAAACAGTAGCTTTGCGCCCTGAATGAAATTGAATTACAAACCCGAGAAAGGCTTATTGTGGCAAGCTCCTGTGGTGCTGATAGGCTTGGTGGCCGGTGCAAAAATGAAGATAGATGTGGGTGCAGTGCCCATAACGCTGCAATCGCTGATATTGTGTTTTACTTGCCTGTATTTTAGCCGTCAGGCCAATTTATTGGGCACGTTCTTATATATGTTGGCGGGGATGTATTTGCCCGTTTTTAGCGGAGAATTTTTTGGCAAAGAGTTTTACTTTGGCCGCACAGCAGGTTACATATACGGATTTCCGTTTGCGGTTATTTTGCTAACCGCAGCACGCCAATATTTTAAAGATTGGTTTGGTGTATTTGCTTGGATATTAATGACCCACGCGGTAATTATGATTTTTGGAACAGCTTGGGGTATTTTATACCACAAAATGGATATTGATTATGCACTTACCAATGGCTTCTTCAACCTGCTGCCGGGCGCAATAGCCAAATCGGTGGTTGTATCGTTGGTGTACTGGCTTACTCGAAAATACCTTAAAACAGAAACTCCTGCTTAATTAATACAGCTTAAAAATAAAGCCCGACTTTTTATAAAAGTCGGGCTTTATTTTTTATAGCATCCGTTATAAATACAAATGATTTTTGTTAATCATTTAATTCACGCCAGATGATGTCTTTAAGTTCTTGGATGTTTTTGCCTGTTACCGATGAGATGAAAATCGTTTGAACATCTTTTGGCAGTTCTTTTTTCATTTCCTCCATCAGTTCATCGTCTAACATATCGGTTTTGGTAATGGCCAACAAACGTTTTTTGTGCAACAATTCAGTGTTAAACTGCTCCAATTCATTGTTCAATATGGCAAATTCTGCTTTAATATCCTTGCTATCAGCAGGAATCATAAACAACAGCAAAGCATTACGCTCGATGTGGCGCAAGAAGCGATGACCTAATCCGCGACCTTCGTGCGCACCCTCAATAATACCAGGAATATCCGCCATTACAAACGATTTGTAATCGCGGTATTTCACAATACCCAAATTGGGTACTAAAGTAGTAAACGGATAATCGGCAATTTCAGGTTTTGCAGCCGTTACCACCGACAACAAGGTTGATTTACCCGCATTGGGAAAACCCACCAAGCCTACATCGGCCAACACCTTCAATTCCAAAATACGCCACTTCTCATCACCGGGTTCTCCGGGTTGGGCAAAGCGAGGGGTTTGGTTGGTAGGGCTTTTGTAGTGATGGTTACCTTGTCCGCCGCGACCGCCTTTCAGCAGTACTTCGGTTTGGCCGTGTTCGGTAATTTCAAACAATATTTCACCGGTCTCTTCGTCTTTGGCAACGGTACCCAAAGGCACCTCCAAAATCTCATCCTTACCGCTGGCACCTGTTTTCAGTCCGCTGCTGCCGGGTTGCCCCGATTCAGCAATAACGTGTTTGCGGTATTTTAAATGCAGCAACGTCCAAAGCTGGTCGTTACCCTGCACAATAATATGTCCGCCACGTCCGCCGTCTCCGCCGTCAGGTCCGCCTTTAGCAGTAAGTTTATCACGGTGCAAGTGTGTACTACCTTGCCCGCCCTTACCACTACGGCAACATATTTTAACGTAATCTATAAAGTTACTATCCGCCATTAATTTGCTTTTGCAGCATCAATATGTGTGCATATCACACCAAAAATATCATCAATTCCCCCCACACCATTCAACTCAACGTATTTACCTTGTGCTTGGTAATAGTTAGCCACGGGCAAAGTTTGCTCGTTATAAACATTGATACGGTTTTGTATCACTTCGGGGTTTTGGTCGTCTGCACGGCCGCTGTCTTTACCCCTCAACAACAAACGGGTTTTCAATTCATCGTTGGGAACTTCTAAAGCAAGCATACAAGTGATTCCCAATCCCCTGTCTTCTAACAAATTATCCAATGCTTCGGCTTGCGCAACTGTACGAGGAAACCCATCAAAAATAAAGCCTTTGGCCTGTGGGTTAGCATCTAACTTGTTGCTTATCATACCTATCACAATCTCATCTGAAACCAAAATACCTTTATCCATCAGCTGTTTAGCTTCTAAGCCAAGTTGTGTACCTGCTGAAATTTCAGCACGCAACAAATCGCCGGTAGATAATTGTATCACCCCATATTTCTCAACCAGTTTGGCAGATTGGGTACCCTTGCCCGAGCCGGGAGGGCCGAAAAGAACTATATTGAGCATCAGCGTTCTAAAATTTTTTTGTTTAGGGGTGCGAAGATAGGGATTTATTGGTTGAATGATTGCGGATTAAAAAACAGGAATTCAAGGGAGGCTCAAATGCCTTTATTAGCAAGCGATTGACTAATTGCCGGCCAACACATAAACACAATCCAAGTTACGGCCTAAGCCATTATAGTCCATTCCGTAGCCAACTACAAAACGGTTTTCTATTTCAATTCCTTTAAAGTCGATGGTAAGCGGCACTTGTAAGGCGTCGGGCTTGGTAAGCAGTGCGGCAACTTTTACACTGGCAGGGTTGTGTTTAGCCAGTTCTTGCAACAAATAGCTTACCGTGAGACCGGTATCAATAATATCTTCTACTATAATTACGTCTTTACCCGCAATATCAATATCTAACCCCAGTAATGAAGCTACTTTCCCAGTGCTTTGGGTGTTATGGTATGACTTGTACTTGATAAATGAAAAATGGGCTTTTACGCTGAGGTGTTTTGCCAAATCAGCGGCGAGCATAAATGCGCCATCAAGCACAGGAAGCAAGACGGGTGATTTAGCTGCGTAATGAGTATTTATTTCCCCAGCAACACGTACAACGGCCTGCTGTACATCGTTGGTCGAAATAAAAGGAACAAAGGTTTTATCGTGCAGTTGTATGCTCACAACTGCAAAGGAAGTGTTTTATGATAAACTTTGTGATGGGTTTGAAACCTATCGCTATCAAATGATAAGTTCGGGAGGGTTTAAAACCCTCCCGAACTTATCATTTATCAAAACAGGATTTTACATCCTGTTAAAAATCAATAATTTCATTCTCTACTGGACCAATATCTTATTACCGGTTTCAAAATCAAACAGGGTAAGGCGACGAAGCTGGTAATACGATACCCAAAAGTTTTGCAGGTTGCGTATGTAGTTTATTAATGCCTGGTCTTTCTCGTTTTGGGCGATGGTAAGGTTGGTAAGATCAATTTTACCCAGCACAAACCGCTTGGTGCTAATATCATATCGTTGGCGGGCAATGGTATCCGATTTTGCCGATATAGCCAGTATTTGTTTCAATTGGTTAAACTGTAATACGTTGTTCATTATCTCCAACTCAAGGCTGTTGCGGTTGTTCTCAATTTGCGCCATACGGCTTTCCTTGTCGTTTTTAGCCACCATATAAGCCGCCTTGTTACGACCAAAATTGAGTATCGGCATCGAAAATCCAACCGTTAACCGTTGTGCATCCTGCAAATTGTTGTACGCATCATTAAACTGCGCCGAAGTATTTGTTAAGCCGAAACTCATTGTTAAATCACCGTTAAAGCGTCTATTTGCCATAGCCCTGCGAACGTTCAACTCAGCATCGGTTTCTTGTATTTTAAACCCAACATAATTACTGCGGTTTTCCCTTGCTTCGGCCAACGCTTTTTCCAAACTCACGGTATATAAAGGCAGACTCTCTTCATAATCTACATCCACACGCTGGTTATCGGGTACTCCCAACAAGTTTTTAAGGCGTTTTTCGGTGGTTAATATTTGTATCTGTATTTGGTCGCGCATATTTTGGGCATTCATCAAACTCAACTCGGCTTGCAGCTTTTCGTTTTCTGCAATTTTGCCAACACTGTAACGGCCTTCGGCTATGCGGTAAAAAGTATCGTTCATGGCTACGTTGTACTCGGCATTTATCATTTGCTTGCGTACGATGTAGTAATCAAAAAAAGCAGTGGTGATGGCTATTGATAAATCCTCTAACGACTCAGTAGCTTGCTTTTTAGCGAACTCATATTGCAGCTTAGCCTGCTTCCAATCCCAGCGAAGATTATTCACCCTGAACAATGGCTGTGTGAAACCAACTTGCAAAGGCGATGCCTGCCAAGTAGTAGTGGGGTTTGTACCCAACAAATCAATGCGGGAAAGGTCTGACGACATAAAGATGCTACCACCCGTAGGGGTTACGTTTTGCGAAAGCATCATTGAAAGCGATGAACTGGCAAGGCGTTGCTCGCGGAAACTTATATCGCCGTTGGGCTGCTGTATTTGCGATATACTGCGGACAAAACCCGGCACATTGCCCTGCAATGAAAGACTGGGTAACAATGCCGAACGCGAGGCGACATAATTCCACTCGGCACTGCTATAGGCTGCCTTTATACTGCGCGCACTGGGACTATGCTCTTGTCCGTAAGTGATAGCTTGCTTTAGGTTAAATCTCATTTGCCCCAAAAGCGGCAAAACAAATACTGTAATAAGTAGCAGTAAACTGTATTTTTTATTCATGCCTTAATGATTCTACAGGGTCTTGACGGGCGGCTCTACGTGCAGGAACAATGCCCGAAATTAAGCCCACTACAATAGAAATGGTGAATGATAATATGATTGAAAAAGGAGTGATAATGGTTTTGGTCTCCATACTCGAATCGATAATGTAACAAAACGCAACACCCAGTAATACTCCGATAACTCCGCCTGAAATGCTTATCACTACTGCCTCGCTGATAAACTGCATCGAAATATCCAAACGAGTAGCGCCTAACGATTGCCGCAAGCCAATTTCTTTTATCCGCTCCATTACGCTGGCAAGCATAATATTCATAATACCTATACCACCCACAATAAGCGATATACCTGCAATAAAGGCCAGCATATTATTGAATTGGCGTTTGTTTTTCTGTTGTTGTTTCAGCAAAAGTTCAGGTATTTGCACTTCAAAATCTTCCACCAGATTGTGACGACGCATCAGTAGTTTTTTTACCACTTCTGATACTTCTTTCATCATCTCGGTATTTTTTACCTTTATCACCAGCTTATCAATCTGGTGGTAGTTTTCAGGCTTCTTCTCCCCGTCGTCATCGTCCCACATATTCCGGCGCATATCACCGGGGGTAATTTTTGCACGGTTTTTAAACCGTACCAACATAGTGGTAACAGGTACATATACTTCTTCGTTGGCATTACGTACTGAGTAGGATGAAATGGTTTGGTCTGATACATTCTTTTCACCCAATACACCCACTACTTTTAGCCATACGTCCCCACATTTTATTTGCTGTCCCACGGGTTCAACATCAGTAAAGAGTTTTGCCCGCAACGATTTACCAATAATACAAACGGGTTGAGCCAAACTGAAATTGACATCAGAAAACAACTGACCATCCCCAACGTTTAGCACTGCTACATCAAAAAAGTTATTGTTTACCCCGATTACCTTACCCTGATACCTTTTACCGCCACGCATCACAGGGGTTTCCACCTCTATTTCAGGGCTGTAAAAATCTACGTATTCACTCAACGTTTGCACAATGTTTTCACCATCAGCAAGCGTAAGTCCGGGGGTAAAACGTTTCACCTTCTCGTCGCCCTCGTTGGCATTGGCTTGCTCCTTTTCTTCTTTGGTTTTCTCTTTTTCTTCCTTCCAAAGGGCATTGATGGTAATATTGTTTGAACCTACTTGTTTTAGCTGTTCGGCAATTTCTTTTTCGGTACCCTTGCCTATTGCAAGCATGGCAATTACTGCCGCTACCCCGAAAATAATACCCAAAGAGGTAAGCAATGCCCTAAACCGGTTGTACCCGATGGCATCTATTCCTATTTGAAAGTTGAATAACAGGCGTTTTAAATTCATATAACTCCTGTCGGTGTTTAGTCTTCAATAATTATAAAGTCTCCCCCGCCGGCACCTTGTTTTGGGGGTGAGGTATCTTTTTTAGCCGTATCAGCAGGGTTTACTTTTACTCTGGTAAGGCTATCGTGCAACAATGCCCACTTCATACTGGCAGTATCGGCCATATCTTTCAAAAACACTGTTTGTCCTTCTTCCAGACCGTATTTCACATACGCATCTTTGCTGTTGGTAGCCTCAATAATTACCTGCTGGCGCACCACACTTGAACCGTCTTTTTTAAACACAAACGATTTATTACCCGATACATTCACCGCCTCAACGGGAACGGTAAGTACATTATCAAAGCCACTGTATTGTATGTTGCAACTGGTAGTCATTGAGGGGCGCAACGTGCTGTCTTTTGATAGTACATCAATCACCACTTCAAACACTTTGCTGTTTTGGTTGGGACGTTGCTCACCAATACTGGCTACTGCTTTTACCTTCCCTTCCAATTTCTTTGAAGGGTCGGCATCCAAACCTATTTCTACCTTTTGACCTGTTTTTACTTTTTGTATGTCTACCTCGTTCACATACGATACTACTTCCATTTCCCTTAAATCGGGCAGGTTGGCTACTTCTGGGTCCCATACATTTATAGTACTACCCACTACCCTTTTACGCCCGTTCCACTCTTTGGCATAAATAATCATACCGCCTTTGGGGGCTGTAACGGTTAGCTCTGATAGCAAATCCTGAAATACTTTCAGTTTATTTTGGGCTTTGGTAAGGTCTGATGATACAATGCTCATCTTAGCCTTTGCCTGTGCCACTTTATTTTTATACGTATCCTTCTTTTGATTTAAAGCCCGTTCAGCCTTTTCGTAAGAGATTTGTACTTGCTGTTTAATAGCGGGGGCTTCGTATTCAGATTGCTCCAACTCCAGCTTTTTCTGCTTCAACTCATAATCATAATTCACCAGTTCATCGCGGGCTTCACGCAGCGATATGGCTGTATCCAACTGGGTTTGATTATACTCTGATTCCTTTTTCTGAACGTTCAGCAATTCTTCATTCAGCTTGCTCATTACCTCAGTTCTATCCAGCGAAGCCACATAATCACCGGGTTGCACCACGGAACCTTCAGCGATAATGTCGTTAATTTTTATCTGGTAAATACCGGCATTACGCAGCCCTGTGGGGGCGGTAATATCGGTTTGCGTTTTTGCTCGCAATTCACCCGTAACGGTTATCACCACATCAAAACGCCCCTTGGTAACTTTGGCAGTAACATTAGACTCGGGGCCTTCGTTACCTGAGAAAAACAGCCACCAAACAGCTAATGCAACCAGCAAAGCAACAACAATATATAGTATAGTTTTTTTGTTCATAGTTCTCCTAAATTCATCAAAACAACGAATATATAGAAAGCAAAGTATAGCTATGGGTAATTTAGACAAATTATTAACTACAAGGCATTAAACAATCATTATCAATCCCATCCAAAGTAAAAAACAAAACCCGCCTCAACGGGCGGGTTTTGAAAGAAATAGCGAAGAACTATTATTGATTTGTCTTCATAAATTTAAATACCGACAAATGACCGCTTTCATCCAGTAGTTTAACCATGTAAACTCCTTCGGCCATATTTGAAACATTGATAAAGGCTGCACCTGCTTGTAACGTTCCTGCTGAAACCTGACGACCGTTAATATCAATAACCGTGTAAGTAACTGCACCTTGCACTCCCTCAATGTTCAACACATCGTTGGCAGGGTTAGGATACGCAGTATATTTTAGGTTGTTTTCTTTAACTGACGAAGCTTTAGAATCGGGGTAGCTGCTGGTTGGGTCATAGCTACAATCGCCGTATTGTGAGGGGCTGTATATAAGTGATAAGCTACTTGATACAGTCCCGCTATTAACAACAGCACCATTTAAGATTGTAGGATTATTAAGCGTGCTTGTATTAGGCATTGTAGAAGAGTAAAAGTAAACCATGTAAGCATCAACCAAAATATCCCACTCGCTTGCTCCTCCGGGTGCAAATATGTTCGCAGGGTCTTGACCCATGTAGTGGTCTATTACCAACCCGGTGGTTGTGAAACCATATATGTTGTTATCAAATGTATTGCACGACACTAATACAGACTGATAGGTGTTGCCTGGTAACATATCGTTTTGTGCGGGAGATGGACAAATGAACGGATTCATTTTAGGGCTCACAATTACACCATAGGTATTGCTTGCAAACAGGTTTTCAGAAATTACACATGGAGGAGGGTATGTTTGGTAAGCGGGAGCAAAATCATCAATGTACGATTCAACACCGTATGAGCATGAGTTGAATATGTTATTCCACACAAAATATGGCAACGTTTTTTCTAATAAAATACCCCTTACTGAGTTAAACTCATTACCCTTAGCTATGGTTACTTTGAAACTGTTTTTAACTTCAATCGCTCTATTACCCATACTGGTAAAGGTGTTGAAATCGGTAATTTCGATATGGTTACTTTCATATACCCCTATTGCAATACCTATCTCGTAACCTGTAAAATTATTAGCGTTTACTACTTGTATATAGCCTGCGCCATTGGTTATATTAATACCTGTACCCATCCAACCGCTAAAAGTGTTAGCATCAATGTAGGTATTTAGGGCCTCATCGATATGAATACTCCTCATGTTTTCAATTCCGGCAAAAGAATTAGCAACCCCTGTGAAAGTGTTTCTAAAAATACCATCAGCGGCTGAATTGTTATGTATGTCGATATAATGATTAGAGGCTTGATAGTTAAACGCAGCATCGACCTCGGTAAGTGCACAGTATGGCTTTGCCACATACATATTACTAAAACTGCTGTTCTGGATCAACGCCCCGGGGGAAGTAAAGTTTGTAAGAGCTATGCTCACCTTGTTGTTAGTGAAAGATGTTTCATCCACCCTTACTGTAGCATCATTAGCATATATGGCTACCACAGCATCTTTAATTACTGAAGTAAGTGAGGTAACTATCATACCATCGCGCATCACTTCTATACCTTTCCATTGCTGGCAGCTAAACAATGTTGAATGCTCAATGTTTAAACGGGCACCGGGTTCAACCACAATTTTTGAACAAGGGCGCATCAGTATATTTGAGTTTCTAATGGTAAGCATCGCTCCAGACATTACCCGTATCTCACCTTCAAAAATTTCGTTCACACCATTGATTACAGTTGACCCGTAGAATTTATTGTTGCGGGGGTAATTCATTTTATACCCTTGGGTACAATCTTCGCCCACAAAAATTGCATTTGAGACGTAGCGACGTGATGGGCAGTTTACATCATATCCCTCAACATGATACAACCCTTTTACGGTAGGCACATACGTTGTACCACCAACAAGCAAAGGCACTCCGTTTAAGTACCAGCTATAACCGCTATATAATGATACAACTGAAGGGTCAACACTTAAGCTGGCAGCTGGCACGTTAGGACCGCCTGTATTTACAATACGTAAGTAATCAGGCGTCATGTAGGTAATATAGCTCTCTTCGGATGAACCGCTCAAGCTGGTTAAACCTATTTGTGTACTGTTCTCAAACTTACCGGTAACAAAAGTGCTGTTTAAACCTATATGGTTATCCATGCCCCCAACAGTTTCATTACCCGTTTTTCCCGCACGCCATAACCCTTGCAGATTACCGTTGCTTTCGCTCACCCGCGATATGTAAATATCTGTACCACCGGCACTGGTTGCCGATAATGGGGTAGTACCGTTAAAAGTAGTAGTACCTGTAAAAGAGCCTCCGATTTTATAGGTTGTACCTCCGCTTTTAAAATCATGGCGAACTGAGGTTACTTTTTCTTGTGATCCGGTAGTATTGGTTAGCTTAACAACTCGGGTAGGCGACCACTGGAAGAGTCCCGTTGGAGTATATGCTGTGGTGTAAACATCATTATTACCTATTGCAGAAGGTGATACCGATGCTGTAGCAGATGCATTATCAGTAATGCTCACTTGATAATCAAAGTTTCCGGCTACGTATAATTTGTAGTCAAAATAATCAAAATCGATATAAGCATTTATCCCGCTAACACCTACTGAATTTACAACAATCATTTCATTTACCCATGACCATGAAAACGTAGCTGCTTGCATGTTTGAATTAATTCGGCCTACATAGGCGGCACTACCTCCAAAATTAGTAAGCATTGTAGTGTAGGGAACAGGAGAACCAACGCCTCTATAAGGCTGATATGCAATAGCATTACCCCCGCCTTGTGCATATTGACCTGAGACATAAATATCAGCATTTTGGCTACCTTCACGACAAGCTATATCAAGCCCCATGTCGTTTTGAGTGCCGCCTATTTTTGATACCCAAGCAGTATTAAAATACGCTCCTGATACTGAACTATGGGTATACATCACAAAGGCATCGTAACCTCCGTTACTGCTTATTGAAATAGGGAGAGCCCCGGGCGTACCTTGGGATGCATTAAAACCAAAAACAGTGGTACCGCAAAAACGGCCTGTAACCACAGCCCCTCCTGTTGCAATTCCATACACTGCTGTTCCGGTTTCTTGGCATTCGCCACCGCTGCCGTATGTTTTTGCCCAATACAGGTTACCATTAGGATTGTAATGTGCAAGAAAAATATCGTTGCCTTGCCCAATATTGGCAGGAATAGATATTGATGTGCCTGATTTTCCGCCAAAGGTTACGCCCACATTGCTGTTTACTGAACCGGTGATATAAACACCACCGCCCGACGTGGATATAGCCACCTTGTTTAAGTCGGTGTTGTCTTTTAATGACCCACCGATTGAATTGGCCCACAATACCGAACCATCGCAGGCATATTTAACCAGGTAAATATCTTCATCGCCCGCACTGGTAAGGGTGGTAGCGCCAAAAGTTATCGTACCGGTAAAAAAACCCGCTGCATAAAAGTTAGATGAACCCCATTCTTGGGCAATACTGCTTCCCCAATCGGTATTGGGTGCACTGGTGGGAGTTTGTGCCCATAGAAATGCTTCAGGGTTTTGTTGCCCAAAAACAGACCCTTTTGCAAATAATAGAAATAAGAGTAAAAACGTGGAAAATAAACGCTGCTTAATTACTGACAGTGCATTCATAGATTAAAAAATTAGGTAATGTGTTTGGTTTAGTACACGGCTAAGTTTTCACATTACATTAATTTAAAAAACCTGAAAGGAACAAGCGTACGGTTTTGGGTGACAGTTGTGCCCAGTTTTTGAACAACCGTTTTTAGCCTATTTGCAGATTTCTCAAAAAATCGTCCCTGCGACGCACTGATATTTCAACCTTGCTTCCATCGTCCATTACGGCATAGCCTCCTTTGCCTTTTAAGTACTTACTGATGCGTGAGAGGTTTACAATGTGGGATTGATGCACCCTGAAAAAACCAAAATCTTCTAACAACTCTTCGTACTCTTTTAAGGTTCTGCTCACGGTTACCTTTTTGCCGTTGTTCAGGTAAAATGTGGTATAGTTTTTCTCCCCCTCCAGCTTGATAATCTCTGAAAGCGTTGCAAAGTATATCTCTCTTGCCGACGGTAAAGCTATTTTCTGATTGGTTTTATTATCCGTATTTGTATTGTGTATCAGCACTTCAAGACGCTTTTTTGTATACCCGTCCGTTTTTTCCAAATACCTGTTTACAGCCCCTTCCAAATCGGTAGGATCAATAGGTTTTAGCAAATAATCTAATGCTGAAAATTTAATTGCCCGTATTGCATACTCATCGTGTGCGGTAATAAACACCGTATTAAAAGCGGGTTTTTCAAATTTTTCAAGCAAGCTGAAGGAGTTGTCATCAGTAAGCTCCACATCCAAAAAAACCAATTGCGGTTCGGTTTTCACAATCAGCTCATAAGCC
The DNA here is from genome assembly GCA_008933805.1 of Bacteroidota bacterium. Classification (NCBI taxonomy): domain Bacteria; kingdom Pseudomonadati; phylum Bacteroidota; species Bacteroidota bacterium. The sequence continues at coordinate 101,056 of WBUH01000001.1, read as the reverse complement.
CGGGCTACGCTTCCGGCTTCGCCCACAATCTCTATATGCTTACCCATATCCTCCAACATATATTTGAGGCTTTCACGGGTACTCAATTGGTCTTCAACAATAACTACACGTATATTATCCGTTTGCATAAGGAATTTTAATTAGTACTTGCGTACCCGCCGGTGATTGGTTATCAAATAAATCATTTATTTGCACATTTGCCCCGTTTAACCCATAATTGGCAAACAGCATTTCTAAACGATCAATAGTGTGATTTATGCCTGTTGATTTATGCTTAGCTTTCAATTGGCTTGTTTTATACGCTGCCATACGACCTACTCCGTTATCCGTCACTTCAATATGCAAGTGCGTTGATGATTTTGTTACAATAAACTTTATTTTCCCCTCCCCTCTCGGGCCTATCCCATGTTTTATCGCATTCTCTATAAACGGTTGTATCATCATCGGTGGTATAAGCACACGCTCGGCATCAATGCCGTTATCAATTTGCCTCTCAAACTCAAGTTTGCCGTCAAACCTTGCCTTCTCCAGCTCCACATATAAATTAAGCATATCCGCATCTTCTTGCAGGGTAATAAAATTTTGTTTACTGTAGTCTAATGCGCTGCGAATCAGTTTCGAAAACTTAGAAAGATATATAACCGCTAGTTTGTTTTGTTTAGTAATAATAAAATCCTGAATAGATTGCAGGGTATTAAAAATAAAATGAGGATTCATTTGTAAACGCAATGCTTTTAGCTGGGCCTCAACCAATCCCTTTTGCAAACTTGCCTCGCGCCGCACTGCATTAAGCCGGTATCTTACCCCTGCATACACCATTGCTGAAACCGCCGCTACAACCAATACCCAAAACCAAACAGTTTGCCAGTATGGTTTTTTAATATAAAACACTATTTGCCGCTCGTGTATACTTTCGTTACCAAATATGCTTGCCGCTTTTATTCTAAACACATATTTACCGGGCGGTAATGATGAATATTTAATATTGTTTGACAACGAGTATTCCCACGCTGTATCCAGCGGTTCAAGTTTGTATTTGTACCTTACTTTTCCCCAACTGTAAGTACTTGTTTCTGTATTGATACTGAAAAAATTATTTTTATATCCAACTTCAATAATTTTTCCCGACTCAAAGGAGCCGGTTATATCCCCTACTGCAAATTTATCTATCAGTACTACAGGGTTTATTTCTTTTAATTTATACAATGATTGATAAATAACCGAAATACCCCTTCTTGTGGCAAAATATACCCGCTCACCATTATCAACAACATCATTCACATCGTTTGAAATCAGCGAATTATTAACGGTGTAATGAAATATTTTATGCAATACTCCTTTCTCTGATATGCTGAATTTATAAGCTCCGTTGCTGGTTGCGGCCCATAAGACTGAATCGCCCTTTACCGTAATCCCCCTGATACGATTATCCGATGGCTCACCCAGCAAATACTGTTGCAACTGTCCATTGTATAAACAATATAATATGTTGGATGATGTTGCTACCAACACTGCTCCATTTTTGCACACATGAAGACTAGACACGCCAATCCCGCATACGGGATATTTATCCCTCATTTTTATCATTACCCCGTCGGGCGTTAACTTCATTAACCCGTGCTTTTCAAAGCCAATCCAAACATTTCTGTCCCGGTCTCTCTCAAAAACTCTTGGAAAATATGTGATACTCCAACCGTCGGCAGAATCCGTTATCCTTTTTTTCTTACTGCCTTCAAAATATCCTACACCCTCCAAATCAATATAAAATGTCGTATCATTATGTTTAAGCAAAAAAACAATGTTTGTAACCGGGAGTTCCTGTTTTGCCGTTTTGTTTTTGGTATTAAATACCACTGTTTTTCTGGAACTGTTTATCAAAATTTCGTTTACATCTAATTTTTTAAAGAAAAATGCATCCGAAACTCCGTTAGCATGGTCTTTAAATTCTTCCACCCCACCACTCTTAGTATATCTGTAAACAATACCCTCAAGATTTATTGCCCAAATCCCACCTTCTCCGTCATCAACCGCTCTCACTATGTTATCACTAGCCGGATAATTGATCTTGTTAATATATCTTGCTCCCTCTGAAAACACTTTTACCAATCCCCACGGTGTAGCCATCCATATATTATCTTCTTTGTCCCTTTTTATCGTATAAACGTGCTGATTAGCAAAAAACATTTTGCTCGTTTTCACATTCAGGTTCTTATCATACTTCACCAACCCTTTTTTCGTAGGCATCCACACATCACCGTTGCTCTCTTCATATATATTATATATCTCATTATTACCCCCGTAGTTTTCATTTGCGCTTATCAATTGTTTAATGTTCCTGTTTTTCAGCACTTCAAAAACACCATTTGATGTAGTAAGCAATAACCTGCCGTTTCGCAGCATTGTCATACGGGGATAATACGCCTGCCAAGCATTATTGGTAAATTCTTTTATATATCCGCTGCTTCCTATTTTTGTATCCAGCCACATCATTCTATCATCTAACAAAATCAAGAAAGTACCCGGAGTTTGCTCAATAAAGCAAAAAGAATTGCCGCTGGGTACTGAGTAACTTTTTGTGCTTCCGTTGGGGTATTGAACAATAATGGTTCCTTGTCTGGTAAGAAAGCACATATTGCCTTGGGAATCTTCAGTCACCCATGATACCGGCTCAAACTTCTCCGTATCAATAAACTTTGGTACCACAAAGGTTTTCCCGTTGTAATAACACACCTTACCGTTAAACGGTAGAAACCACAAAACATTCTTCCGGTCTTTATAAATATGAAAGCCTCCACGGTCGGGAAAACCATTCGAAAGGTTAAAATTTGTAAATGTTTCCCCGTTATATCTGCTAAGCCCGTAATCAGTAATTGCCCATATATATCCCAGCGTATCCTGCTCAACACAATAGGTATTTGTATATGGCATACCATCCTCAAACGTGTAAACAGTATGTGCTAAGTTTTGTGTAAATGCGTTTGTTTGAACCAATACCGTAATCAACACCGCAATGCAATACTTTTTGATAAGGCTCCCCATATTTAACAGATGTGTAATCGACTGTTTTTGTTGCTGCAAAATTGACATCATAACGTAATACCTGTAGAATAGGGCTAACCCTCTCCAATATCCGAAACTAATATCAAGATTAGTCATAATAAAGCAACAAACAGGTCTGTTTTAAGGTCACTCTTGATAACGGTTTCATACCCAACGTAAAAAAACTACCTTTGCCCGCATGAGTTTTTTATTGGCACCCTCAGTACTTTCAGCCGATTTTGGCAACTTACAACGCGATATTGAAATGATTAACCGCAGCAAGGCGGATTGGTTTCATGTGGATATTATGGACGGTGTTTTTGTACCCAACATCTCGTTCGGGTTTCCCGTCGTTAAGGTGATAAAAAAATACGCCCAAAAACCTTTGGACGTTCACTTGATGATTACAAAAGCCGAACGTTATGTAAAAGAGTTTAAGGAAGCCGGTGCTGACATACTTAGCGTGCATTATGAAGAAGCTGTGCATTTGCACCGCACTGTTTACGCTATAAAAGGCGAGGGAATGAAGGCAGGTATTGTGCTCAACCCGCATACGCCCGTAAACGTATTGGAAGATATTGTTGCCGACGTTGATTTGGTGTTGCTGATGAGCGTGAACCCCGGTTTCGGCGGTCAAAAATTTATTGAAAACACGTACGCCAAAATAAACACCTTGAAAGAAATTATACTGCGTAAAAACTCGCAGGCTGTAATTGAGATAGATGGCGGAGTAAATTTGGATAATACTGCCGCACTGGTAAAAGCCGGTGCCGATGTATTGGTTGCAGGTAATGCAGTTTTTGCTACTCCCGACCCATTGCAAACAATAGAACAATTTAAAAATATAACAATTTAATACCCCATATTGCCGTTTACAACATTGCTAATGCTGCGCTATACCATATTACTATTTACGTTGTTGGGAAGTATTGCCTTGTTTGGGCAAAAAAATGCCGTTATCACGGGCATTGTTACTGATTCACTCGGGCGTAGTGTTGAAGACGCAGGCGTAAACATTAAGGGTAGCGATAAAGGCACTTTCACAGCAAAAAACGGCAGTTACACGCTATACATACCCGCAAACACTGAAGTTACGCTGATATTTAGCCACATTAGTGCTAAGTCAGTGGTTAAAACCGTTGGGCCGTTTGCCCCCGATAGCAAAAACAAGCTAAACGTATCGCTTGGGTTTAAATACTTTGAACTTGCTGAAACCGAGTTTGAATACGAGCGCGACAGGGGTTTACCCATTATCACGCTTAACCCCAAAGTATCAGGTCTCAACCCCAACGTATCGGGTAATTTTGAAAGCATTTTGCGCACCCTGCCCGGTGTTACATCTAACAACGAGCTAAGTTCAGCCTACAACGTTCGCGGGGGTAATTTTGACGAGAACCTTGTGTATGTAAACGATATTGAGATTTATCGCCCGCAGATTGTGCGCAGCGGCCAGCAAGAGGGGTTAAGTTTTATCAACCCTGATATGGTGGAGAGTGTGCGCTTTTCGGCAGGTGGTTTTGAAGCAAAATACGGCGATAAACTTTCGAGTGTGCTGGATGTGAAATACCGCAAACCCGAAAAGCTTGAAGCAGGCGCTAACCTAAATTTTATGGGTGCCAGCTTGTTTGCAGGCGGGCGCAGCAAACGCCGTCTTAGCTGGATGCTGGGTAGCCGCATACGCAGCAACCAATACATACTAAACAGTTTAGACGTACAAGGCAGCTACAAGCCTTTGTTTGTGGATATACAAGGGTTATTTACCTACGATATCAGCAAAAAAATGCGCCTGAGTTATTTGGGTAACTATGCCTTAAACCGCTTTTTGTTGGTACCTGAAACCCAACGCACATCGTTTGGTACAGTTACTAACGCTTTACAACTGACTGTGTTTTTTGACGGTAGCGAATTGATGCGCTACAATACCTTTATGAACGGCCTTACGTTTGATTGGGATGCAAGCAAAAACACCAACCTTAAACTATTAGGCTCATACTATACCAGCAGCGAAACAGAGTACTTTACCACCGAAGGTGCTTACCGCTTAGACCAGTTGGACAACGAACTGGGCAGTGATGATTTCGGGCAGGCAAAATTTAACCGCGGCGTAGGATACTTTATCAACCATGCCCGCAACAAACTTGACGCACAAGTAGCCTCTATCAGCCACAAGGGTAATCACATTACTAAAAAAACACAGCTGTTTTGGGGTGCTACCTTCCAAACCGAATCGGTAAAAGACAGGGTACGCGAATGGTATTATGTTGATTCAGCAGGTTACTCTGTGCCGTTTAACAGCGGCGATACACTTAACATTAACAGTTTTGTAAAAGGCTCTAATGCCCTACAATCGCAACGTATATCGGGCTATATACAAAACACTACCATGCTGATAGATTCTATCCGCTTGCAGGTTACTTACGGTATCAGAACTAACTATTGGTCGCTAAACCAACAAAACGTTATCAGCCCGCGGGTACAAATTTCGTTTGAGCCTTATCGTGCTTATAACCGCCGCGTAAAACACGATAGCCTTAAAAAATTAGACTGGAGCTTCCACTTTGCGTTCGGCCATTACTACCAACCTCCGTTTTACCGTGAATTGCGCGGACTTGACGGCAAGGTAAATACCAACGTAAAAGCCCAACGCAGTATCCATTATGTTTTTGGCGGCGATATGAACTTTACTGCTTGGGGTAGGCCGTTCAAGTTTTATTCAGAGGTGTACTACAAACAACTGGATAACCTTGTGCCCTACCAAATTGAGAACGTCCGTATCCGTTATTATGCCAATAACAACTCAAAAGGCCGTGCTTTTGGTTGGGATGCCCGTATCAACGGCGAGTTTATTGAGGATTTGGAATCGTGGTTCAGCCTCTCTATCATGAGTATCAAAGAAAACATTACTTACACTGATACAAAGGGTGTACAACGTGAATCAGGTTATATACGCCGCCCCACCGACCAACGTTTTAATTTGGGTATCTTATTCCAAGACGAGTTAGACAGGTGGCCACGTTACAAAATGCAGCTAAATCTTGTGTACGGCTCTAACCTGCCCTTTTATTTAGGTGCTGATAACCGTTATAAGGAAGGCTTTAAACTCCCTGCTTACCGCCGTATCGACATTGGTTTCTCTCGCGATATTATTACCGAGGGTGATAGTGTTACTTCAAAAGTGGGTAAATGGTTCAAAGGATTGGCTCTTAGCTTACAGGTGTTCAATCTAACCCAAGCCAACAATACCATTTCATACATTTGGGTGCGCGATGTAGAGGGTACTACTTTTGGTGTTCCTAACTACCTAACCAGTCGCCGTATTAACTTAACTGTGTTGATGAGGTTTTAAGCCTTTCGACAGGCCTCAGGAAACTCCCTTCGACAAGCTCAGGAAACAACCTTGTGCAGGCTCTGGAAACAATCCCGCCAAGCTCACTCTTCGACAGACCCATTCTTCGACAAGCTCAGAATTGTAGGTAAATAAACGGTTGTGTTTCTGAAGAATAGAATTGGTAGATAAACAATATCACCACAAGCCCAACCACTGCCTTTAAAGGCCAATACAACTGTGTAAAATACTGCACCATTGTATCTTTAAGGTGCAAGGGCAAGAAATGTATCAATGCGGCCAATGCAAATACTATAAACTCGCGGTAATAAATAGGAAACCATTGCAAGGCAATGCTCCAATCCATTTTCACGAACATCATTTCGTACATATCCCAAGCCACGGGTACTTCGCGCACGTTGAATATCACCATGGTAAGGCTTATAAAGGCAAACGTAAGCACTATACTTACTACTGAATATACATTGCCGTTGATACTCTTTTTTAGCGATGCCCGCCAGTTTTGGCTGGCTACGTCCCAAGCAATGGCAGCACCGTGCAACGTACCCCAAAGTATGTAGGTAAACTTAGGGCCGTGCCACACGCCCGATATTACAAACGTGAAAAGACTGGCCATTACAATACCTGTCTTCTTCATACCCCGCCATGCAAACGACATGGGCATAAACACGTATTCGTTTAGCCAGCTGGACAGGGTTATGTGCCAGCGTCGCCAAAAATCGCTGATGTTTTGCGCCATAAACGGGCGGTTAAAATTGCCTTGCAACTCCAACCCCAATAGTAATGATATACCCAGCATCATATCGGTATATCCGGCAAAATCATAGTAAAACTGTATCGTGCCCATTAACACCGCCATCAGGTTGTCAAAGCCCGAAAACAGTGTAGGCGATATAAATACCCGCTCGATAAAATTCACCCATAAGAAATCGGCAATCAGGTATTTCTTTACAGCTCCAATCAATATTAAAAAGAACCCTTTCCCGATAAACTCTTCGGTTACGGTTAGTTTGGCCTGCAAACGAGGCAATATGTCGCGGGCACGTGCAATGGGGCCGGCTATGATGGTGGTAAACAATGATACATACAACAGGTAATTGATGTAGCTTTCTTCGGGCTCGTCAATCATTTCGTTGTAGCAATCAATCACATAGCTGATGGTTTTAAAAATATAAAACGATATCCCGATGGGCATTAAAAAGCTGCCTTGGGGCGGCGTTAGTTTGGTGCCCAGTAACACATCTACGTTTTCAAGAATAAAAGGAGAGTATTTAAAATACAGCAACGAGCCCAAACTTACCACCAACGAAAGCAGCAGCCACGCTTTCTTCTTTCCTTCGCTGTGAGTTTTAAGAATTTGTTTGCCGATAAGAAAGTCGCTTGCCGCAACGGCCATCATCAGCAACACATACAAGCCGCTAAGTTTGTAATAGATAAACAAGCTAAACAGCAACAGCACAGTGTTGCGCGTTTTTACTTTATTAAATACCCCGGCATAAACGAGGTAAAAGACCGAAAACAGTGCGAAAAAGAATACCGAATTGAATTGCAGGGGATTGAATTTGCTGTACTCAAACTGCTTAAAAAATGCCAACGCCTTGTCCATCTTCCCTGCTTACCTGCTTATAATTAATGTTTGTCCTATGCGTATTGCATCGCCACGCAGGTTGTTCAACTTTTTAATTTGAGCCACGGTTACTCCGTGTTTCTTGGCTATCGACCACAATGTGTCTCCGTTCCTCACTTTATAGCGAACTATTCCATCAGTCTCTTTCTTCTTGGCAGGCGTTTTCTTTGGCTTGGCAGTTTCTTTTTTAGGGGTCGGAGTAACGGTTTCTTCCACCACTGTTTCCGTATTCTCAGTCACCGAAGCAGTTTTGGGTGCAGGCTTATCAATGTATATATCCAGCTTTTGCCCCCTGCGCACCACTACGGTTTCTAAACCGTTCCAATCCATTATATCGTCTACATCCACCTTGTATTTTTTGGCAATGGCGGTAAGTTTTTCACCCTTCTTCACGGTGTGTACCACCTTGGTTTTGGTACTGTCGTTTTCAGGGTCAACCAAGTTATCTTTAGTAATAAACAAGCCGTCGTTAACCGTTGCTAAGTTTCCGTCGGCCACTACTAAACGCTCAGGTCGGCCTTTTAGGTAGTGCATGTACGAGTTTAAAAAGGCATTCAGGTATAAATCGCCTTTTAGGTGATACCCTGCCGTGGTTAAATGCACTTTGTCCTTCTTAGCCAGTTGGTGCCTGCGCCATTTAAGCATAGAGTACCGTCCGCCTGATACCGAAAAGTAATTGTACCAAGAGACATCGTTTTGTTGTGCTATTTTTTGGGTAAGCTGCGAAAACTGAAGCGTGGCAAATACATTTTTACGTTTGCGGTAAATATCCTGCGAACAAGACACGATAATAGACGCATTGGGAGCAGCCTGTTTAATGGCTTGTATCACCAGTGTAAGGTTATTGCCCAACTCATCCTCTTTAAACGTGAATCCGTAAAAGTCGTTGGCTCCCAAATCTATCACCACCATATCAGGCTGCATTTCCTGCAAATGGCTGTTCATAAGGGTTTGGCCTAAAATGCTGTTATATCCCGCACCGTTTATACCTACACTATTATACACCACTCCTTTGTTGTGCGGGGTTTCAATCATCAAACCGTAACACTCAAAATGATTTTGAAGGCTATCGGTTTGGTTCATAAAAACAGCAAACGTATCGCTCACCATTGGCAAATCAACGGTAACGTATGGCAGGTGAAGCTGGGTATTGGTTTTCAGGTAAATAGTATCATCAAGGTTGTTCAGCTTAATTTTAAGGTCAAAGCTGGCGCTGTCTTTCTTGCAGTAGATTTTAAGCACCGTAAAATCGGGCATCAATATCCCACCCTTAAACCCAAACTTAAAGCCTGCTTCGTTATCCTTGGTTTTGGCCACCGCTCCCGCCAAACCAATATCCATAAAGTTGGGGTTCTTAACGTTGCGCGCGCCTTCCCAATCGCCGTACTTCCACGTGCGGTAATCGTAGGTAGAGTGTGTGCCTGCACAAGCGTACGGGAATATGAAACCACGTCCGCCGTACCCGAATATCTGCTGGATATTCTCACGGATATACCCTGTAAAAAAGTCGGCTTGTATGTGCGAGTCGCCAATGTGCAGTATGTTCACTTTTTTGCTGTTGGCATTTGCCAGCTTACTAAAGAAGTTATCTACTGCAGTTGCATTGTCCCACTCAACAAAGTTGCTGCTGTACTTTATAAAAGGTAAATAGCGCTGATAACGGGCAAATTGTGAAAGGTATCTTTCATCGGTGAAAGTATCGTTCAGTTTCAGCCCCTTCATGCCCGTATTCTGGGCACTAACAGTCAGGAAGCTAACCACTCCGAAAATACTGACTAATATATATTTAACTACTTTCAACCGTTTGTAAGTTAACGCTATCTTATAAGTTTTGTTGTTTAATTACGTAGTTGTTGTACTCACGCATCAACGCCGTAAATATAAGGTTTGCCATTATCTTTTGTCCTTTGGGTGATAAATGCCCGTCAAGCGCACACAAACCCTTTCTATTCCACGTAAGTATTGAGTTATCACCGCCCATTGCATCCAGCAAGCTCCAAAAAGCACAGTTGGCGCGCAAGGCAGCCGCTTTCTGCACATCGCTCAGGCAGCGCACTTGCTGGTACGATTGTGCATCACTCCCTTGCTTATAGCCCATATCGCCGTTACCAATTACCAAAATACTGGCATTGGGGGCTGCTTTTTTAAACTTCATAAACAGGCGGTAAAAGGCATCTTCGTAATACTTGCATTCTTTTTCACTTTCTAAATACGGTATCATATTGGCACCGTATTGAAACACAATAAGGCGGGTATTGGTAAGTTTTGCTTGTGTAGCCAGATAATTATCGTCGATACGCATTAAGCCGTCGCCGCTATGTCCGCGAATGGCATAATTATCAACGGTGATACCTGTTGAGTCATCCACCAGCAATCCATAAATATCAGGGCTGTTATTACCCAAAAACTCTACCCTAAAACCGCTTAATCCCGCTGGTATTTTAAGTTTTGTTTTGGCAAAACCTAATTGGGGTTTTATGGTATCGGCACTTAACAATTCATTACCTAATGTGTAACAACGCACACCGAAACCTTCGCTGCTGCGCCCGTACATTAACGATACATCGTTGTACTTCACCCCGCTTGAAAAGCGGTAGGTAACCCCTGCATTTCGGGTATATTTTACCAACTTCTGCTTTGCAGCAGGTACCGGCTGGCTATCGGTTTTGGGTTGTGAGCTATCAGTATTACCCAATGAATCAATGGCAGGTTTGGGAACTTCGGGCAGCACTTCGCCTTTTGCAAAACGAAATACCGAACCACTCAATCCGTAGTAACTGCCTTTAATCTTGTTGTTAAATACATTGTAGCGCGTCCATGTACCTGTGTTTGTTCGAGTATAAGACGCACAGCTTGCCACATCGTCCAAGGGCACAAATCCAAGTCCTTTGCCCCCGAATTTTGCCTGCAAGTTGCTGCGAATGTGTTCGGTAACACGGTCGCCTTCTAATTGTGAATCGCCGTAGTGGGCCACGCGCACCACTGTATTGTCTTTCTCGTCAATTAGTGAAGCAAAAAAGGCATCCAACGCGGTTGCGTTGTAAATTTTATTATCGCGCGAAGAGGTATCGCCCGGTTTTACTAAAAATGCTGAATCAACCCTCCCCTTCTTTTTAATTTTTTGTACGCTAATGGTATCTTGTGTCATCAGCTTATCGGCCAGTTGTTCGGCGTTTTCGTTCACCGTGGCCGTATCGGGGGTAAGTATGTCTGAAAGAGTAATGAATTGCAGTCTGCCGCTTTTATCACCGGTTACTTTACTATCCCAGGCAGCAAACGTATTCTCATACACAAAAGAAAACAGTACCAGTGCCCCATTAAGGACAAACAAAATGGCAACGGCTTTCCATATTTTATTCATCAGTTCTTTTTGGCTTCGATAAGACGCAGTAAATCACCAACGTTTTTCATGCCTATTACTTCTTTCAATTTAAATTTTATGCCAAACTGCTCTTCAACGGTTGAAATAAGCGTGTGGTGGTTCAATGAGTCCCAACGCTCAACATCTTTGGCGGTCATTGCATCGTGAATTTCTAAGTTAGTATCTGCAAACACCTTGCGGAAAACAGCGGTAGTTTGCTCTTTTATCTCTTCGGAAGTCATTTTGTTTGTGTGAGTGTATATTTTGGCGGAGCAAAAGTACTAAAAGCCAGTGTATAATTATAAACTCAACGCTAAAGGGTGTATAGTATTATAGGCTTAGGTAAGCAGTACAAAAGAAATCCCCTTAGTAGCAAGTACCAAGGGGAATATGAATCGGGAGAGAGAGTTGCTAAAACTACGGACAGAATATTATAGCCTATGTTTACATAGTTGCTAACCGCTTAATCTGTGGCGGTAAATCAGTTGAAGGAATATCTACCTGCACTACTGATAGTGTTTTGGTATTCTTCTTCACTTCGGCCAGCACTTTATCAAGTTCTTTATAGGTTTTCACCAAATATCCTTTGCCGCCCATCACTTCGGCCAGCTTGTAATATTGCCAAACAGGTAGAATGTTGTAAGGTCTGAATTCACCTTGACCTTCAAAGGGAGCTAAATCAACCAATGCTTGCTCAATGCCGTAGATACCGTTGTTCATTACAAACACAATACTTCCGGGGCAATGGTTGGATAACATGGATAGGGCTTGATCGACCATTTGGAAACCGCCATCCCCGCTAAACGATACGGCTCGTTTGCCCGATGCCAGTGCAACGCCTGCTGCCATGGGTGCGGCTGCACCTATTGAACCCCAAGCAGCCTCTGACACGAAGCCGTTTTGCTTTTTAATCACCAAATCGCTTACCACATACATCGAGTCGCTTTCATCTACCAACACTATCATATCGTCGGTAATAAAATCCTGCATCCTTCTGAAAAATCCGTTAAAGGTTATCTCGTTGCCTTTATCGGGCACATCCAATAAGCCTTGCGCTCTAACGGGCTTTCCTGTGGGGCTTTTATATTTTGCAGATTGTAGTCGTTTTACTAAAGCGGGCAATAAATCGTATGTATAAACTCTGGGGAATTTCTGATATCCAACTCTTACACCTCCGTCGTAAGCAACGGCCATATACTTATAACTGCTGTTAATGATATCCAGGTAATCATCCGTAATGATGGTGCCTAAGCAAAGTAAAAAGTCGCTGTTATCTACCTTTGCCCTTAAATCAGCACTGCTCGCAGCTCCAGTGTAAGTCCCGATAAAGTACGGATTATCTTCAGCCAGTAAGGTTTTGGCAAGCAATGTTGTTATATAGCCCAACCCTGTGGTTTTTAGCAGATTCTCAAATGTGTTTTGCAAACCATACCGTTGTAGCTCTATACCACCCCAAATAATGGGCTGTTCAGCATTTTGAAGTGCTGCGGTTATCACACTCAATACCGCTTCTAACTGTTCAGGGTCGCTTTGCGGTAACTCTAAATCCAGCTTTTTCAAAGGTCGGGGGCAAGGTGCTTGCCACATATCCTTGTAGCACTCAATATATACGGGTTTCTTGTGGATATAGCATTTCACAATAGCTTCGTCTATCAAGGCAGGCGCGTTAGGAATATCTCCAATGGTAACGGCAGCCGCGGTGATGTTTTCGTAGGCTTTTTTGTTGGAAGTAAAATTGCCCGTTGAGTGATGTATTAGCACCCCCAACTCGTTTTCGTAAAACATATCGCTGTGCGATGGATGCCCGTTTAAAAACACTACGGGGTTACGCTCAACCCACGAACTTGCAATACCGTTAATCAAACTAAAAGCTCCTACACCGTAGGTTACGCTAATGGCTCCAAACCCTTTTAATCGGGCATACGCATCGGCGGCATATCCTCCGCACAATTCGTTGGGAGCATTAATCAATTGAATATCGGGGTGCTTTTCCTCAAGAATATCCAAAAACGGAGTCATAAAATCGCCGGGAACTACAAACAAATGGGTAAGTCCCATTTCTTTAAGTCGCTCAGCTATGTAGTCCGATATGGTATAGGTAACAGGTTTAGTTGTCATTTTCAGAGTATTGTTTAAAAAAGTTCCCCAAAGCGTTTGCTGAGGGGAACCTGCGTTGATAGCCTGTGTGTATGGATTTATTTACGCGGAAGATAGTCGAGTTTAAAGTACCGCTTCATCATGTCTTCAGCGGTTTCCAGAGAGCCTTCCACCCAACCTTGGTTGTTGCTGTAAGCCTCCCCGATGATGAACACGTCTTGGTCTTCTACGGGTTTCACCATCTTTTTAATAATTTCATCGTAACGGTAGCCTGCTTTCCACTCATGCCAGCCACCACCGTATGGGTCTTCGCTCCAATCGTGGAAAATAGCTGCATAGGGCATATCCAGTTTTTGCTGGCCGTGCATGGTTTCCACCTGTTTGTGTGCAATCTCTACCATGCTTTGGGTAGCTACAAATTGCGCAGGGGGTACGGGGTCAATGCTTTTGTTTTCGGGTTTGTCGTTACCACCGTATGGCTCGTCGTTTTGCAATGCTTTCCAAAATGGCACTGTGCTTATATCGTTGTACGAAGCCATCAGTAGCGATTTTGTATTGTTAGGGTCTGCACCGGGTTGGTCGCCTTCACAACCAAAATAATATACTTGCCTAATGGGCATATCAGTAATCGAACGTCCTGCCCAAAGATTAAGTGCACGCCACCAAGGGTAATCATACCCCATAAACAGTTTAAAGGCGTGTTGTATCAAAACGCTACCCACGTTGTTCTTTAAAAACTCGTTTTCTTGCCATTGATCCCATTCAATCAGTTCAAGTGATCGGCGTGGCATTGCAAGTATTATTTTATCTGCATGCACCACTATACGCTCATCGCTGTTGTTATCGTAATGGGTTTTAAAATCTTGGGTTTTAGTGCGGGTAAATACCAACTCATACTCACCGTTTTTAAGTCGCTTAATAGACAGCAGCTTGTGGTTCATATTTATTTCACCGCCATCTGCTTCAAATTGTTCGGCAAGGGTTAGCGGCAAATCCTGATACCCTTTTGTAAGGGTACGGAAGCTGGTGGTAGGACCGAAATCACTCACTGGTAATTGTGCTACTGCACTGGCGTTGGCCACGTTGGCATCATAACCACCGGCATCACGCATATAGCTAAATGCTTCATTGGTTAGAAACACATTTAGCAAGTTCCAATACCCCATTTTATACAAAGGAGTACCAAATACCTCTACCTTAAACCAGTCTTCAAGCGTAAGGTTTTTAGCATTAGGAACTAATACATTCATTACATAAGCCTGCAACTGATCGGGGTTCATCCCTTGTTCGCTCCAACTCAGGTTATAAGGCACTGCGCCTTTAATGCTTAACTCTTCCAGCGTAAGGTGCTCACCGCGCAGGTAATAATAATTTTGCGACGCGCCGATTTCAGGGTCAGGGTTACCCATCGGAAAATCCTTAGTAGGAAGTTTCAGATAGTTAATCAACCCGGTAACCAATGGCTGCGTTTCAGGTATGTAGCGCATTCCGCCCAATTCAGCCACTACATTGGGCATACCGGGCAATGTGCGCGAGAATAAACGTCCGCCAATGCGATCGCTATATTCATACAAAGCCACTTTGCTTTTTTTCCCGTTAGCCTTTTGTAGTCGCCATGCGCTGTATGCTCCCGCAACACCGCCACCTATTACGGCTACATCCACCTTTTTTGATGCCGTGGGTGTACCTTTTTTTGCTGTAGTTTGTTTAGCCATTTAATTTAGTAATCAGGTTTTTCAGTTATAGAAACCGCTTTTTTCAGTGTTTCTTTTATGGGATAATTACTGAGGGCAAGTTAGATTTACCAAGGGTTTGACGGATACAGGTAAAATACGCTATTTCAAAAACAGGTATTTTTACGGGGTAGCTTCTTTTTCGTCTGTATCACCCAAAAACCTTATTATTGCTCTGTGTCCGTTAATAATCTATTGTTTATAGCGGCTGCAAAGTGTTTCGACAAACGTTACTCGCTGTGGCACAGCGTTTGAGCTTAATACAAAACAAATCACTTATACTACTGCCTATGAAAAAAATACAGGTCTTTTGCTTGTTGCTGTTGGTTGCGGCAAGTTGTTTCGGACAGGACAAACTAAAAGAAGTACCAACAACTATCAGCGAGGTTACCCTGTACCTATCAGGAGTTACAGTTTCGAGAACAGGTCAAGTGGATGTAGAGCAAGGCACTAACCATTTGATTTTATCCGGCTTGAGCCCCTATCTGGACAGTAGAAGTGTACAAGTGGGAATGGGTACTGATGTGAATATCCTATCGGTGAGTGATAACTCTTCTACAACTATCGACCCCAAAAAAATGCCTATTCTTAATTTTCTACGCGACTCTATTGATGCTGTAAAGTTTGAATTGGAAACTGAACGTAATAATGCCGATGTGCTAACTCAAGAACAAAACCTGCTACTGGCCAATATGAAAATAGCCGGTGAAAAAGGTGTTGTGGTACCCGAACTTGAAGACGCTCTTGCTTTATACCGTCGCGAATTGCCTGAAATTAAACGCAAAATGCTGTTGTCGTCCATTCGCCAGCGTAAGTTGCAAACTCAGTTAGATACGTTGAACAATCGCTTTAATGAGTTTAAGCGTAATAATGAAAAAACCACACGCGAAGTGCATTTGACGGTTAATGCCGATAAAAAAGTGAAAGTAACGCTAAGCCTGCAATACTATGTTGCTGATGCAAGTTGGACTCCGAAGTATGACATACGCAGTGTAAAAATTACCGACCCCATTACGCTTGCCTACAAAGCTGAGATGCGTCAAAATACAGGCGAAAACTGGGACGGAGTGAAAATGATACTTTCTACCAATAACCCCATGTACACCCCTGCCCTTCCGCAGTTGTTTACCAATTTTGTTGATTTGAACGGGTGGTATATGCAAAACCGTCAAGCCATGCCTAACGAAGCTGACAATAATTATCAATATAACTTTGATAAAGGTAAGACCAACGCATTCACAAGTCAGTATTCTAATGCCGAGGTAAATACCGATATTTCTTTTGAAGTTCCTTTTGCGGTGCGCCTTGCCAGCGATAACCGTCCAATGGTAACAGAAGTGAAGAAAAATCAGCTTCCGGTTTCTTATAAATACTTTACCGTACCTAAGGCTGAGTGTACCTCGTTCTTAAAAGCCCAGATAACAGGATGGGAAGACCTTAATTTATTAGAAGGTGATGCTAATCTGTACCTTGAAGGTACTTTTTTAGGCAAAACAGGTATAAATCCTAATCAGATTGAAGATACACTATCATTATACATGGGTAAAGACCGTCGTTTGGTAGTAAAACGTACAAAAGCGGCTGAGAAAAACGGTAAAAACTTCTTTGGCAACAAAATAGTGCAAAGTGTGGTTTGGGAAATTGAATTACGTAACACCAAAAAAGAAGCAATTACTGTTGAGGTACAAGACCAAATACCTGTATCTAAAAACGATGATTTGGAAGTAATAAAAGATGATTTAGGAGGTGCTGAACTAAATGCTGAAACCGGTTTATTAACCTGGAATAAAACTTTACAACCGGGCGAAACTATTAAACTACGTTTTGGGTTCACGCTTAAATATCCAAAAAATAATAGTGTTGCCCGCCAAAAACTACAAGAACTGCGCAGGGATAATTATTATTAATCGTTTATCTAATTCGGTAAATAAAAAAGGTTGGGTAAATGCCCAACCTTTTTTATTTATAGCTATTATTAAATTAATCAGCAATGGTATTATTTATTGCAGGTATTGTACGCAAGTATGCGTAGATAGCACTTATTTCACCCTCAGTTAATTGATTGTAGGGCAACATGGGGTAGCGCAATTGTTTGCCGTTTTTGCGTTTACCGTAACGCATGGCATTCACAAAATCCTGCTCTGTCCATGTACCGATACCTGTACCGTCAGGAGTAATATTTTTAGACAGGATTAATTTACCCTGTAAATCCAATAGTTTATTTCCACCGCCATAAAATCCTTTTGACTGTTCAGGGGCAAGCTCGCTATTGGTAGCAAAATCAGCACTGTGACAGGCAAAACAGGCATACAGGTTATTTGCTAAATATTTACCCCAAACTTCTTTATTAGTGGTATCGGGTACCGGAGTTGCAGAAGCCGGAAATGGCAATGGTTTTGCACCATCAACAAAATTACTAAGAGCTTTCATCAAAAATCCGGGTTTGCTGGCAGGAGGTTCTTCGCTGCTGGCCTTCAACCCGTATGCATCACTGCGCAACCAAGATATAATGCTATTCATATCTTCATCACTCAACAAAGGGAATTTAGGCATATAAGGAGGCGCATAGCTTCCGTCTTTACGTAAACCTGTACGCAAGAAATAAATAAGTTCACCATCGGTCCAATTACCAATACCTTTAGTTGCATCATGGGTAATATTCATTGAATATATTTCTCCAAATGCGGGAGGTAAATCAATGATACGCTTACCCACCAATTTATTGTTGGCATCACTATGGCAATGAATACATAACATTGATGCAATTTTCTCGCCCTTAGCAATTCGTTCAGGGGTTGATTCAACTTTTACTTCGGGTATTTTTGGGGCATCGTAAGTAGGTATGCCTTTAAAATGAACATAAGCCGCAACAGAAGCGACAATAATAATTAATGAACCGAGCAATATGCCCAGTATTTTCAGGAATTTTTTCATTGACTTTGTAGGTTTGTACAGCTAAGATAAATGTTTGTTTTCTGTTTGTAAAGAGTAATTTGCTGGATGGCAGCAAGTTGCGGAACGATAAAATAACCCAAGCTCCGCCACGGGTGTGATTTTGAAATTTTCATAGTTTGTAAAAAAATGGGTGCAAATATAATGGAAGTGAACTAACTGCGTTACCGTTTTTTCACGGTATTTCAGTTATTTAAAGTAACAGATTTTTATAGGAGCAAAATGCAATATGATTAACTTCTGTTAAATAAATTTTCTTTTACGAAATAGAAATAACACTGTAACAAATATTGGCACAATAATACTAACCCTATTTAGACTGCTTATATTGGATATTAATTCATACCCACAACAACCCCAGCTGCCTATCATAAAAAGAAGTAATACGATTGAAACACCTTTTCGGCTTTGTTCTTCGATTTCCTGACATCCGTTTCCGGATTTGTTTGGGAGTTTTTTTGTTAGTATTTCTCTTAATTCCGAATAATTAGAATATTGCTTGTTCCCAATCGAAATAGATTTATCTGAATAGCAAATCTTCACATTAAGCATATTTTCTCCTATTCTATTAATAAATGATGTTTGTTCATAATGTGTTATATCTGTACGCAGTATTCTTCTTTTGTATCCAAAAAGCCCTTTATACAGTATGTAATCATTATACACTTCAATTTTTTTGTATAAATGAATCGTTAGGCTCAGTAAGATTAAAAAGCAGAATAGCAAAATCAAGATGAATATTGCAGCAGAAAATGATAGATTCCCGTTACCTAGCATTAGAGTTGATAGTTCGATTATTAGCCATAAAATGGCTAATGGGAGCAACCAAAATAAATAAAGTCTTGTGCTAAACTTAGAAACAATTATTGGTTTCTCTTCCTCCATGCACTACTGTTTCTTCACTGCATTCTTATCGTATTTGTAGCCGCTTACAAAATGCAGGGCAATCATACGTGAATACCTGAATATTAGTGTAGAGCCTAAGATAACTATACCCAATATCCAAAATAAATAGGTATTAACGCTCGGATCATCTAAAAAGAGGTTTAACAATACCCCAACTATTACACCAATAGCTACATTTATTCCGTAGCTTATGTACATAGCACTCCAAAAGAAACCGGTTTCTTTTTCAAACTTTAATCCGCAAACGGGACAATGCTCATTAAAGTGTAGAAATTTGGTGGGATTGTAGAAAGAATGCGTGAAGAACTTTCCGCTACGGCATTGCGGGCATTTACATTTAATAAATGCCATTAGCGAACTGTTTTCCTGTTTATTGCACATGAATATGAAAAATTAAGCCGTTGCTCTGCGCTTACGGTAACTACGGTACCAAAAGAAACCTACCGCACCTACCAATATATAGGGCATTGCCAGTAAGTATAAGATACCGTCGTTTAAGCCCATACCCACAGTATTTCCCTCTTTCAAACCTGATTCAACGGAGGTTTTACACATGGGGCATTGCGCTGCTGCCTCGTTTACGGTAGCAAATAAGCATACAAGCACTACTAATACTATGATTTTGGTCAGGCTTTTCATATTATGTAAGGTAATATGGAACAATGAGCAAATATACAACAACACCGGTTACCGAAACGTATAACCATAGGGGAAATGTCCACCGTGCAAGTTTTCTGTGTTTATCAAATTGCCCGGCAAACGAGCGGTAAATGGTAAATAATACCATTGGCACAATTGCAGTAGCTAATAATATGTGTGTTAATAGTATGAAGTAATAAATATACCTCAAACCACCTGCTGCTGCAGCTTCTTCAGCACTTATCAAGCTATCATGGTTAATATCACCAAATTTGGTTTCAGCTGCCAAATAATGGTAAGTAACATACGACACTAAGAACAAGCCCGAAAGGAAAAATGCCGACAACATCAATGCTTTATGCGTACCCTTTTTTTGATTGCGGATAGCGAAATAACCGGCTACCAAAAGTATTGAAACTGCTGAGTTGATAAACGCATTAAGCTTGGGAAGGAAGGTTACATCAAAACTGCCTTGCAACCCCTCTTTTCCGGGAATAAACAGCAGTAGCGCAACTACCAAGGGTATGGCAATAGATATACCCAGTATTATGCGGAAGTATAGTTTATCGTTAGTTGCAAAGGTGTTCATAAAGGATTCTTGTATTCAGCTAATAACAGTTTAATATCTTCTTTCAGTTGCAATACCTCGTTCATCTTTAAACCGTCGTATGCACCGCGAATGCGTTCTTCTTTATCTACCAAAATAAGGTGCTGCGAATGTGCAATTTGGTCGGCACTGGCACCATCAGCCTTAGGCAGCAAATATTGATTTTGTATAAAGGCTATTTGCTCGTATTTACCGGTAACAAAAAACCAATTACCGTAGCGTATATCTCTCACCCGGGCATATTCTGCAAGCACTTCTGTGCTGTCATTCTCTGGGTCTACAGTATGAGATATAAATACTATATCAGGACTTTGCTTGTATTTATCATACACCAAAGTAAGGTTGTTGTTCATCTTAGGGCAAACACCCTGACAACGGGCAAAAAAGAAGTTTACGATGCGTATTTTACCCTTTACGCTATCGTTAGTAAGCAAAAAGCCCTTTTGGTCTGTAAAACTAAAAGGGCCAACAGTATGGTATGTAGTATCTTTTGCTCCCGCGGCTAAATAACGGTCGCCGTATATGGGTAGTATAGCTCCGGCTTTAAAAGTGCCTTGTTTTAATAGTGCTACAAAACCTATGGGTAGTATAAAAAGTAATACTAGATAAATCTTTTTCCGTGCGGGGTTGCTCATCAGCTGTTAAATGTGCTCCAAAAATTGCCTTCGTACAACATCCACGCTACAAAAAACACGATAAACATGGTAGGAACCACAACACTAAGAATAAGGCTTGTGCGTTCATGTTTTAAGTGCATAAAGAACCCTACAATAAGTACGGCTTTTACCAAACCTAAGCCGATAAACAAAATGTTACGACCCATGCTTGCCGGTAATACGAAGTACAATATAATATCCACAACAGTAATGGCAGTCAAAATCCAGAAAGTCCTCCAGATTTCGCTAGTACCATGGCTTTCTACGTGGTATAGTTTCTCCTGTGCGTTCTCGTACAGGTAAGTATCTTTATCTTTATATTCTACGTGTGACATTATTTGCTATTAATTTAAATGTTACGGTGAATCTCTTATTATTTAAAAATTATATCAGGTAGAAGAAGGTAAACACGAATACCCAAACCAAATCTACAAAGTGCCAGTAAAGTCCTACTTTTTCAACCATCTCGTAATGGCCGCGTTTTTCGTAAGTACCCCTCAACACGTTGATATAAGTTATTATGTTTAGCACCACGCCGCTTAATACGTGGAAACCGTGGAAGCCTGTTACAATAAAGAATAGAGCAGAGAAGGTAGGTGCTCCGCTTATACGGTCAGCAAGTTCCCAATGTATGTGCCCAAATAAACCTAAATGTTCGGTTTTCTTTATTCCTTCAGCACTTAGAGCAAAGTGGTTACCGTTTAAGGTAGCACCGTCACCAATAAACTGAGTCCATTCCCAAGCTTGGCAACCCAAAAATGCTGCACCACCAATAATGGTCATCAACATATAACGGGCTACTTCTTTCTTAGAGTTACGATGTCCTGCCTCAACCGCTAACACCATGGTTACCGAACTGAAGATAAGGATGAAAGTCATCAAACTAACAAAGAACAAAGGCAAGTGGATTCCGTGCAAAAACGGAAAGTGATTAAACACCATATCAGGCAAAGGCCAAGGCAAGCTGGTATCGCCTGCGGCACTAAAGCGGTGTACACCATAGGTTATCAGCAAACCTGAAAAGGTGAAGGCATCTGATAACAGGAAAAACCACATCATCAATTTGCCATAGCTTACATTGAAGGGTGAACGCCCGCCCGACCATGCGTTTGTGGGGTTGGCTGTTGCTACTGAGTGTCCTGACATTTCTGTTTTTTCTTAGCGGTTCAAAAATAAAAACAAATAAAGATATATCCATAGTAGGCCTACAAAATGCCAGTATGTTTTGCACATACTGATGCTAAGCAGGTTCTTCTTATGAATGTTTAATTTAAAACTTTGCACTGTCATAACCAGCAGAAATATAATACCGCCCAATACGTGCAATACGTGTGTGGCTGATATGATATAAACAAAACTGCTGGCGGGGTTTTGGCTACCTACATGGGTAACACCGTATTGGTTTATATACTCTTTACTGGGTGCATTATCGCCGGTAAGCGTAAACCCGTTTTGAGTCATTTCGGCCCAGCCAAGGTATTGTGATACACAAAACACAATTCCTAACGCCAATGTTATCACTAACCCTATTTTTACTTGTCCAAGTTCATCGCGCTTGGCGGCATAGTAGCTCCATTGCATTGCAATACTGCCTAGTATGGCAATCACCACACTATACATAAACTGCATCGGCAACGGAAAAATATCCCAGTTCCCTTCGGCCCTGCGTACAATGTATGCACTGGTGAAAGCAGCAAACAACATTATCATAGCCACAATCATTACCCATAAAGAGAACTTTTTGGGGTGTACGGCGTAGTTTTCTGTCGGTTGTTTAGTTACCACTGTATTCATTGTTTATTTCCCTCACACTTTATCAAATACAAAAGCCAGCAACACTACGGGCAAGTATATAAATGCTGCAAACATAAGCGTGCGGGCATTTTTTATACTGCAATCTTTATACAAGCGGGCGGCTAGCCACACCATAGCTGCTGAAGCTATCAAAGCAATAATGGTTGATACCATTCCTACAATTCCTATTTGCAAAGGCAATAGTACTGCGGGTATCAATACGGTAGTCCAAATCAGTACTTGGAATGCACTTTTCTTGCCGCGTCCTTCAAACGAAGGTAACAGGTAAAAACCTGCACGACGGTAATCATCGTCTAATATCCACGCTACTGCCCAAAAATGGGGGAACTGCCAAAAGAACTG
Source organism: Bacteroidota bacterium (assembly GCA_008933805.1). Taxonomy (NCBI): domain Bacteria; kingdom Pseudomonadati; phylum Bacteroidota; species Bacteroidota bacterium. Next base: position 77,936 of record WBUH01000001.1, on the reverse strand, counting down.
AATTACAAACAGGGCAATTGCACCTGCATCAATACTACCCGTTACAGCAGTCCAACCCAACATGGGGGCAACTGCACCGGGAAATGCACCTACAAATACTGCTATGGGCGATATACGCTTAAGCGGAGTATAGATAAATGCATAAGATATCAATGAAAACAAGGCCAAATAGCCTGTTACATCATTAAAATAGTATCCTAGTAAAAACACACCGCCTAATCCTGTAACAAGACTAAATATGATAGCCTCGTTTATTCCCATACGCTGGGTTGCCACAGGACGATTGGCTGTGCGCACCATCATTTTATCGTAATCACGTTCGATTACCTGATTAATACCGTTGGCTGCACCAACTACCATAGTACCGCCCAATACAAGCAGCCAAAACAATGGCCAGTCTATTGTTGCAGCAGGTGCCAATATAAAACCCATAGCAGCTGAAAACACTACGGTAAGTGTCAGCCTGAGTTTTAATAATTGGCTGTAATCACGCAGTTTGCTTTTCAACGAAAACGAAACAGGGCTTACATTATCTATGGTTTTGCTAATCATTAAGTACTTTTTTCTTCTATAACACTGCCCTTGTAATTGAATACAAGAATGGCAACATAAAATTGTGCGGCTATCAGCATACCTGCAAGGGTAACGTGCAGTAAGCGTGCAACCGCGGGAAGGTCGAAAAAGATATTTGCTGTGCCCAGCACAATCTGTAATGCAGCTATGCCTAATCCCCAACTAAGGGCGCGCACCAGCATATTACTTTTTTCTAACCGGTTGGCAACCATCATGTATAGTACCATCATGGCGGCCATTACAAATACCGAAAGGCTTTTGTGCGATGCCAAAACATAATCTACAAGTTGTGTCCAACTGTGTCCACTGCCTTGTGCTTTCGGCATCCACTCATCAACCGCTTCCCTCACTTTAGTCCCGTAATAAATCTGAACTAACGTAAGAAGAATAACACCATACACCAGCACTTTAAGCCAGCCTAAGTGTTTAATCCGGTCAAGACCTTCGGCGGCATGGTTTCTAAAAACGGCAGCCATCATCAATCCCACGGTAACTAAAGAGGCCAGCATGTGTATGCTGATGGTATCTCCCTTTAAATTACTCTCTACTACTTTGGCGCCAAGCCATGCCTGAAACAACGTAAATAAGAACGATGCGATGCTTAATAAGGTAATCGACTTTTTTGTTTTCCAATATTGGAAAGACGACAACAGTGTAAGCACCATAAAAATACCCACAAACACACTCACCATACGGTTTACCCATTCAATGTATGTATGGGTAGGATTATAAAGAGCGTAATCGTGTTTGGTATACACCGACCATTGGGTCGGCTCGAAACTTTGTGAAGTGGTGAAATTGCTTTGTGCCACCCACAGCTTTTCGTCTTTTATTATCATTTGCCCCTTTTTGTATTCATGGTTGGGCTTCCATATTAATTCGCTTTCGTCTGAAGGCGGGATGTAGTAACCAAAACATTTAGGCCAGTCTGGGCAACCCATTCCTGAACCTGTGATTCGTACTAACCCTCCTACAAAAATCAGGAAGAGGATAGAGGCAACAGAAAGAAGTCCGATTTTTCTGAAAAACGTTTCTGATAAAATCCTCTTCACTATTGCCCCTGTTTATATTATCTGAAACTAAACCACCTTCTTAGTACTGCAAACAATACTTTAGATTCGGTGCTTTCGTGTGAAGTTTCAGGTGCGTTAGCATTGTGTATCGGAGCAGTTTCAGTATGTTCAATAGGCTCAAGCTGTCCTTCATCAGGCACGTTTTGAGGGATAAAATCCTGCTCAGCATCAGGCCTGCTGTAATCATAAGGCCAACGGTAAACGGTTGGTATTTCACCGGGCCAGTTACCGTGAACGTGTTTAACAGGAGCAGTCCACTCAAGAGTGTTTGATTTCCATGGGTTTTGCTCTGCTTTCTTACCCCAGAAGATTGAACGTACAAAGTTGTACAAGAAAATCACCTGAGCGATAGAAGCCAATATAGCAGCGATGGTTATAAACTCGTTAACGTTTTGCCATTGTGCAAACTCAGGCATTAGGTTAAAGAATGCATAACGACGAGGTACACCGGCCATACCCATAAAGTGCATTGGGAAAAATACCATGTATGCTGCTGCAAATGTTAACCAAAAGTGAACATAACCCAAGGTATTGTTCATCATACGGCCATACATACGTGGGAACCAGTGGTAAATACCGGCCAACATACCAAATATAGCAGCACTACCCATTACCAAGTGGAAGTGGGCAACTACGAAATAAGTATCGTGCAAGTTAATGTCAAGGGTTGCGTTACCCAACCAAATACCTGTTAAACCACCGGTGATAAACAACGACACCAAACCGATACCAAACAACATACCGGGGGTGAAGTGGATATTACCGCGCCACAATGTAGCTAAGTAGTTAAAGGTTTTAACAGCTGAAGGCACAGCGATAATCAACGTCAATATCATAAATACTTCGCCCAAGAATGGGTTCATACCTGTGATAAACATGTGGTGACCCCATACAAGGAATGAAAGGAACGCAATACCCAACAATGATATAATCATCGCGGTGTAACCAAAGATTGGCTTGCGGGCATTGGTTGCAATTACTTCAGAAGTGATACCCAAAGCAGGCATCAAAATGATATATACTTCAGGGTGACCTAAGAACCAGAACAAGTGTTGGAACAAAATAGGGCTACCGCCAATGTTATCCAAAGCTCCTAAACCGTTTGCCCAAATATCAGACAAGTAGAAGCTGGTACCGAAGCTACGGTCGAATATCAATAGTAAACCTGCGCTAAGTAGTACAGGGAATGAAAGCAAACCAAGTACCGCAGTTAAGAAAAATGCCCAAATAGTAAGTGGCAGACGGTTCATGCTCATACCTTTGGTACGCATGTTTAGCACTGTAGCGATGTAGTTAATACCACCCAATAGTGATGATACGATAAACAACACAATAGCTATCAGCCACAACGTCATACCCAAACCTGAACCCGACATGAATATCTCATTGGCACTCAACGGAGGGTAGATTGTCCAACCACCTGATGCAGGACCTGAACCTACGAATACTGAAATTACCAACACTACGCTCGACATGAAGAAGAACCAGTATGATAACATATTCATAAAGGGCGATGCCATATCACGTGCACCTACCTGCAATGGAATAAGAAGGTTACTAAAAGTACCGCTTAGACCGGCTGTAAGTACATAAAATACCATGATGGTACCGTGTATGGTAACCAAACCCATATAAAAGCCTGCGTCGATACGACCTCCTTTACCCCATTTACCCAAAATGGTTTCTAGGAATGGGAAGGTTTCATCAGGCCAAGCAAGTTGAAGCCTGAACAATACGGACATGAACATACCAATGAAACCCATAATAATCCCTGTTACAAGGAATTGCTTTGAGATCATTTTATGGTCCATACTAAAGACATACTTCGAAATGAAGGTCTCTTTGTGATGGTGCTCGGCATCATGATGCCCGGCATGTGCTGTATGTGTTTGCGAGTGGGCCATTATCTAATTACAGTTAATATCGTTTTAAAAATTACTTTACTAAAATTACTTGGCGTTCAAAGCCATTACCTGTGTTTTGGTAGTATCTGTATCAGCAGGTGCAGGTGCGTTTGCAGGTACTGCCTCAGCAGCTGGAGCAAATGCAGGTTTTTGTTCTGCAATCCATTTTTGGTATTCTGCCTCAGTTTCAACCACACGTATTTTAATCTTCATGTTATAGTGGGCAGCACCGCATATTTTGGCACAATACAAGTAGTAATCAAATTTAGGGTCTTCCAAAATACCGCGCATTTCGGCAGTAGTTTTAGTAGGGGTAAACCAGAAAGTAGTTGGCATACCGGGTACGCAGTTCATCTGCATACGGAAGTGAGGTGAGTAAGCACTGTGTATTACATCGCGGGCACGGAATACAAAGTGGATAGGTTTGTTTTTAACCAATACTATTTCTTTCAACACCAAGTCATCGTCAGCTGTTTTGTTAAACATCTTTTTGTCGCCTTCTAAAGCGGCCAAACGTGATAGGTGAGCTTTTTGCAAACGTATTTTTTGTACCAAACCGGCCATCTCTTCTTTTTCTTCAGAAGTTGGATCAGGTATGGTTTGCATACGCTTGTAAAGATCTTCGTTTTTAGCAAGGTTAGTATCAACCTCGGCTTTTAGTTTAGTATATTGGTCTTCAACACCCAAACCTAGCGGGTTGGTACCTGAAATAAGGTTAAAGCTGAATTCGCCCAATTTTTTATCGGCACCTGCATAACGAACGTTCCAGCCGAATTGGTAAGCAAATACCTCAACGGTTTCAGCATTCTCAGGAGCTTTTTTGGTAATTGACGACCATTTGGTGAAACCGTTAATTACCAACACGGTAAGTGCTATTGCAGGGATGATAGTCCAGATATACTCCAACATATTGTTGTGAGGGTAGAACAACGCTTTACGGCCTGGTTTGTGACGATACATAAACGCAAATACAAACAGGGCAATTTGTGTTACTACAAACACAAAACCTGTTATGTATAAGGTGGTCATCAACATACTATCAACCGAAGCACCATGCTCAGAAGCAGCATTATCTATCAAGGCAAATTTACCGTGAACTTTAAATTCCCAGAAGGTAGCACCCAAGCCCACAACCATAAACACAATCATCAACCAAGCGTTGATTCTGTGAGGGTTTGAGAAAGGTATGCCTGTATAACGGCTGATAAGCCCTAATACATTAAATACAGCACCCATTATAATAAGTACCGCAATAAGTATCAGCACTATCAAAAAGTTGATAAGGCTTTTTACACTGCTGGTGGCTTCTTTATCTTTAACATCAGGATTATCTGGATTGATTGGGGGTTTCGGTCCATCCTCCTTTTTTTCATCACCACCACCGCCAGGAAGATCCGTAGGATTAGTCTTCAAGTAAGCGATGATATCGCCAATTTGAGCATCAGTCATCCACTCAAAGTTGGTCATCACAACCCCGAACTTTTCTTTTAATTGTTTACCAACGGGGTCGCCAGCGTCAATCATTTTATCGGCTTGCTTAATCCATTGTTTTAACCATGCTTCCGGCCTACGTGTGGTCACGTCTTTCAGAGCAGGGCCTTGACCGTCCCTACCAAAAAAGTGGCATGAAGTACAGTTTTCTTCAAACAATTTCTTGCCCGTTTCTACATTACCATCAGCGTATGCTGTGGGGGCGAATAATACAACGGCTAGTAGTACAGTAAGTGCCGAGGTTAGTTTTTTAATGAGTGTTCTGAGGTTCATTACTTTATATAAGCGATTACCAAAGTTGCCTAAAACCCTTGTAGTTACTACATCTTTTAGCAATAACCACGATTTTTGGAGCTTGCGCAAATTTATATCAAAATCAATATTTAACTAACATTTGACAAAAATTAAATACTTCATATCGAAATGTTTTTGCAAACTGCCTATTTAACAAGGCCTTTGAAGGTGTTTAGAACGGTTTTAAATTTCATGACCCGTAGCCAAAATAAAAAAGCGGCTACCGATGAACACCGATAACCGCTTTTTTTAAAACATTTAATAGCAAAATAGATTCTATTCTTCGCCAATATCCTCCAAAATGGTTTTTGCTTCTTCAACAATACCGTCTTCTTGGTCTTCGTAACCGTCGATTATACTTTTTAGTATCGCCCTCGCTTGGAAAAGTTCCTTCCTGTCCACATGTATTTCAACTTGTAGCAGCAATGCTTTAGCCTTCCAATAATCGTACGATGCAAAGTTTTTCACCACTTCCATAATGGTTTTCTCTGCATCGGCAGCACGGCTTTTATTATACTGCACTACTGCAATACTGTATTTAGCTTCGGCACCGTATTGGTTGTCGGTAAGTTTCAGCACTTCTTTGGCTGCATCCTCTGCTTCTTGCCATTGTGATTTTTTCAGGTTAAGACGCAACAAGTACAAGTTGGCCTCTATTATTCCCTCGCGGGTTACTTTTTCATAGGCCAGCAGTTTTTTGCTGTAGGCTAGGGTTTTATCATCAAGGTTCAGGTAATAACTGCAACGCATTTGTCCTAAAAGACTCACCAGCATATTGTCTTTCTCGCGGGCAAGGTCTTCCAGTTTTTCGTACAAAGGCAGCGCATTGGCATAATCCTTTTTCAGATAATATATAGTAGCCGCCCAACGGGTAGAGGGTTCGGCAAACTCGTACCGTTTTTTATCCAGCACATATAAATAGCCTTCAAGCGCTGCATCAAAGTTCTTTTGTTTGTTCTCACAGTTGGCTTTGTAGTAGTTAGCCTCAACTGAATACAACCCTTGTGGAAAGGCTTTCAGGTATTTGGCAAATTCTTTTATCGCATCAGGGCAGTTATCATCTTGGTAACGGCTAAGAGCAGTTTCATACATCGCGCTGTCGCGGTAACTGTCTTTATAACGTTTCTTACCTTTGGTAGCCATGTAATCAAAAAACTCCTCTACTTGGCCTTTGCTGCGGTATATTTCTTCCAGCACTTGCGATGCTTCGTTATACTCAGGATAGCTGCTGTAATTTTCAATAATCACCTTCAAATCTTCGATGGCCTTATCGTTTCGGTTTTGCTGATAGTGCAGTATACCCAAACGCAAACGACATTTAACGGCATACGCACCGTTAGGGTTTTCGCCCAATAAATACCCGAAGCCACGTTCGGCCTCGGCAAAATTGTTCATGTTCAGGTGCACCATTGCTATTTCAAACAAGGCAGCATCCACCAATTCTGATTTAGGGAACTGGCCGGGTACCTTTTTCAGGGTAGATATTTTAAGTTCGTCTTTACCCTGTAATCCAAAAATCATCCCTTTCTGAAAATATCCGTAATCGCTATTGGGTGCTGATTTGGTGATGATAAAGTTATAGGCCTCCAACGCATCGTCGTACTTCTTTTGTATAAAATAACAATCGGCTAAGCGGGTCATTCCGTCTAAATAGCGGGGTTGTTGTTGGTTTACATATTTAACCGATTGTGTGAAGGTTTTAAAGCTTTCGGCTGCTTTACCATAGTGGGTAAGCAAATCGGGGGCATTGTTATCCTCGTTGGCTATTTTAATGTATGAATACCCCATGTTGTAGTGGGCGGCATCGTAAACATCGGTGTTATCGGCAGCACTGTATTTTAAAAACTCGCGGGTGTATTTAATACAATCCCAATACTTTCCATTGTTATAGGCTATCTCCCCTTTCCAAAAATCAGCAAGGGCATTTAGCTTGCTATCCAACGGATATTTCTTTGATTTATCTAAGAACCCAACCGAGTTGTTTGAGTTTTCCCATCCGTCCTCAAGCAATTGCAACGCATAGTAAAAGGTTATTTGCTGATACACACGTTGGGTTTGCTCGTTCATTTTGGTAATGGTTTCCAATACCTCAATGGCTTCTTTGTAGTTTTTGTTTACCAGCAATACTTCACCTTGCAAGGTTTTTGCTTCGGTAAGCAATTCTGATTTAGGGAAGTCTTTTAAAAACTTACCGATGGCCGTTAACGCTTCGCTGTTAAAGCCCAAATCGTAGCTAAGTTTGGCATAATTAAACGCCGAACGTTCTTTAAGTTTTGCATTGTAGGGTAATAACGAGGCTTGCAAAAAAGCATCCCTTGCATTGGTTTTACGGTCGAGGTGTAAGAAACACTCGGCTGCATTGTAATACGCATATTGGGTAATGGTATCTTTTGTACGGTTAATTAGTGTAAATTCTTGATAAGCCTTATCGTACTTCTTATTAGCGTAATACGCATAGCCCAAGATATAACGGTCGTTAGGCGTCATTTTTGAAAGTTGGGGCTGGTGTTCTTCCAACAATGGCAAGGCTTTGTCAAACTGGTCAAGCTGGTAATAGCATTGGCCGCGCATCCAGCCAATCTCCCTTTGGTTCACATTGCTCTTCATAGTGTCGGTAATCTCAAGCACTTGCTTGTATTGACCGCCGCCAAAGTATATCATGGCAATGTAAAGCGGAATTTCAGGCCCGTACACTTTAGAGTCTTTCACCTTTTCAAAATGGGTAAGGGCTTCGTTAAACCTGTTTTCCTTAAGAGCTATATAACCTAAATAATAATGACTCGGATAATAGTATTTGGTGGGGTCGTTGGCAGTTATCTTAAACTCCGGAATGGCTTCTTCCCATTTGGCACGTTTAAAATTGCTGTAGCCCAGCATAAAATGGTACTCCAAACTTTCATCAATGGTAAGTGCCTCGTCGTTGGTCTTCTTCAACTCAGGCACTACTTTGTTGTATTTACCGGTGTTGTAGTAATGGCGACCCAATTGAAAATGTGCCAGCTGTGTTTTGATATGATTGGGGTGTGCATCTATAAATGCCTCCAACCGCTCTTCTGCCCCATCGTTCTCAAGCAACAACGATGAAACTGCCACGTAATACTTTGCGCTAATGGCAAGCTCACGGTCGCGAGTCAGTTTTAAAAACTCCTCAAACTCTTGTATGGCACTGCCGTATTTTTCTTTGTCATACAACTCTATCCCGTGGTTGTACAAATTCACGGGGTCGCTCACCGCAGCGGTTTTCTGACCCCAAAGTACTGCCGGCAGCCACAAACCTAACCCTACTGCTAAAATTATTCCCTTCTTAAACATAATTAGCCCAAAATAAACTGCCCGAATTTATTAGTAAAACGACGGCTAATGGGTTTTCAGTGTGTTTATTTGTTAACAGCATCACGGGGATTGTTTAGTGGAATATCCACGTGGGATAGATTACACAAAAAATTAATGCATAAAACTGTTGCCGCATTTTTACGACAGGTTAAAACCTGCCGCTCTTTGTAATTACCTTCCGGAATAGGACTTAAGTCCTATTCCGGAAGGTAATTTTAACAGCATGGGGTTTCAACCCCATGTTTTAAAGATTATATGAAGTTTTACGAGTATCGAAGCCTGTAAGCCAATGTTGACTTATACCACCTCAGCCACCACAAAGGTACTGCCACCAACAAACACTAAATCACCTTGTTGGGCAGTGGTTTGCGCTGCCTTTAGAGCTTCTGCCACAGTGGAATAATGATTACCCTGTAACCCAAACGCTGTTGCCTGTTGTTGCATTTCAGCGGCTGGAAGTGCACGGGGTAATTGCGCATTACAGAAATAGTAATGGGCCTTTTGAGGAAGTAAGCCCAGCACTTTGGTAATGTCCTTATCCTTTACCATGCCCCAAACAATGTGCAGTTGATTATGGGGAGTGAGGGATATTTGTTTCAATACTTCCTGAATTCCATTCAGGTTATGGCCGGTATCGGCATAGGTTAGTGGATTGTCAGACAGTTTTTGCCAACGTCCCATTAATCCTGTACTACTTTTTACTGATTGAAGCCCTTGCCGTATGTGTGCCTCTGTGATTTCCCACCCTTGTTCCTGCAACTGTAATACGGCAGCCAACACTGTGGTAATGTTTTTCTTTTGGTAGATGCCTGTTAAATCACACTCAACCCCACTAAACAATACTTGATTGTTTTGCCACACATCAAACACGGCGACATCCCCCCTATTATCAAAGTTTTGAAGTTGCAGTTGTGCATCGGCAAACACGATGGGTGCATTTTCTTCTGTTGCCTTATTTATAAAAACAGGGGCTGTTTCTGCGTCGCTCTCCCCTATCACTACGGGAGTATTAGGTTTTATAATCCCTGCCTTTTCAAAGGCAATTTTGGCAAGTGTATCGCCCAATAAATCGGTATGGTCCCAGCCGATATTGGTAATCACAGAAAGTTGGGGTAGAATAATGTTGGTAGAATCTAACCTGCCACCCAAGCCTGTTTCAATAATGGCGATATCCACCTGCTGTTTAGCAAAGTAATCAAAACACATGGCTACCGTCATTTCAAAAAACGAAGGTTTAATGGTTTCGAACAGTGTATTGTTTTCTTCTACAAAGCGGATTACAAAATCTTCAGGCATCATTTGCCCGTTCACCCGGGTTCGCTCCCTAAAGTCTTTTAAGTGGGGAGAGGTATGCAGACCTGTTTTGTACCCTGCGGCCTGTAATATCGAAGCCAGCATGTGCGAGGTAGAACCTTTTCCGTTGGTGCCCGCGATGTGTATAGTCTTAAATTTTTTGTGGGGATTGCCCAATGCCTCGCACAAAGCAAGGGTATTGGTTAAATCAGGTTTAAGTGCAGCAGCTCCGATGCGGGTAAACATTGGCAACTGCGCATACATATAATCAAGCGTTTGCTTGTAGTCCATCACAAAACAGTACTCGTTGGTTTAGTGCTGCAAATTTGGGGGAATAGTACGGGAAAGAAAAGCGGACAGTTGATTACTGTACTTTAAAGTCGAATTTAATTGCACCTTCCTGAATAGGGGCATCGCTTTTGGCAGTAAACTTCACTGCTTTAGCTGCATTTTTAGCACAGTTACAATAGGTTGATTCTACAGTTGTTGCTGTAAATGTTTTGTATTTCAAAACACACTCGGCACTTGATACATACCCGTTGTTATCAACTTTGATTTTTACCACTACGGTTTCACGCCGTGGAAACTTGCACGATGCAGCAATTTTAGTTTCGGGTTTGCGGCCGTTACCCATCATCCAAGTACCATCACCGCTGGTGCCGATACCTGTACCCAAAGGGTCATCTCCAGTACCGTCAGGTTTGCCTTGGTTACCGGGTTTACCCCCATCACCTTTGCCTGTTCCATCACCTTTTTTACTTGGGTTAAACAGTGTACTGGGGTCAACTTTAGGCTTAGGGTCTTCCTTCGGTTTTGTTTTATCAGGGGTAGGTTCAGTCTGCTTTTTAGGCGGCGTTTCTTGCTCTGTAGGAGCCTCTTCGTAATCTTGTGTTTCGGTGCTCTGCTCAGAAGTTTCAGGCGTAGAAGGAGTTTCTTCCGGTGATTGCTGTGCGTAATCGTCAGAGTTACCTGCATCAGGTTCTCCCATCGCTACCATAGCACCTTCTTCGGGCGGCGGCGGGTTCATGTATTTGAAACCAAAAAACCACAATAAGGCCAACATGCCTGCAATAATTAAAAGAGTTCCCAAGGCACTTATCAGTTTGCGCCTTTTTTCCTCTTTACTTTCTTCTTCAAGCCTTATTGCTACCGCGTTCATTATTCTTTATCGGTTTTAAGTAATATCTTGTATTTTAGCTTAGTAGCCACTTTTATTACTTCCATCACGTGTTCATAAGGGACGGTTTTATCAGCCGCGATGGCTACTACAGGGTCTTGCTGACCACTTAATTCCGTTTGGAGTTGTGAAGGTAAACGGTCGATTGTGGTTTGTTCCTGATTAATGTAAATGGTTAAATCAGGTTTTACACTTACAACTACGTTTTGCTTCACCGGAGCCTGTACACCTGCTTTAGGCAGTACAATTTTAACCCCGTTAGGGCTTACCATCGTGGAGGTAATAAGGAAAAATATCAGCAACAAGAATATCATGTCGCTCATAGAAGCGAGGCTGAATTCTGTTGATATTTTGCTTTTTCGTTTAAAATCCATTAGGCAGGCTCTTGTAATAAATCTAAAAATTCAACGGCTGCTGCTTCCATGCGGTGCACTACACGCTCAATAGATGCAGTAAGCATATTGTAAGCGATGTAAGCAAAAATTCCTACAATAAGTCCCGCAATGGTGGTAACCAACGCCTCGTAAATACCACCTGCTAGGGTGTTAATTTCAACGTTGTTACCCGATTTTGCCATATCAAAAAAGGCGGTAACCATACCTGTTACAGTACCCAAAAACCCAAGCATGGGGGCGGCACCCGAAACAGTAGCAAGGGTAGCCAAGCCTTTTTCAAGTTTATAAATTTCAAGTTTTCCTGTGTTTTCTATAGATACCTCAATGTTTTTCATAGGCTTGCCTATGCGTGAGATACCTTTTTCAAGCATACGAGCAATAGGGGTTGATGCACGCTGGCACAGGTTTTTAGCACCTGCAATATTACCATTGGCAACCATGTCTTTTACATTAGCCATAAAGTTAGGGTCAACTTTGCCCGCTTTGCCAATGGTGAGCCAACGTTCGATGGTGATGTAAAGGGCCATTACCAAAAGAATAACAATGGGTATCATAATGATACCGCCCTTTAGCGCAAGTTCAAAATAATCAAGTTGAGCTTGTTGTTGGGGTGCTGCTGATGCGTCGGTCAAACCGGCCGCGCTGTCCTGTACTATTTGTAAAAGCATATATTATTGTTTAACTGCCAACACCCATGCGGCGCTGTTGTTCTCTTGGCTGCGCACGGCATCAAGGTGGGTTTCAGCCTCATTGCGCGAAATGTATTGCTTATACCCTACTCTGTATAACGAAGAACCATGAAGGTTTATGATTTTTGGCTCATAACCTTTTTGTTCCAACGCATTTACAAGGCCTCGGGCATTGCTTTCGCTTTTAAAGGCACCCGCAATAATATAGTAAACCGAATCGGTTTTAGACGTTTTGGGAGTAATAGTATCTACACGAGGTTGTGCATCTGTATTTTTTTCTGAACTTTCAGCGTGCAAAGGGCTTGCCTTTTGTACTTCAGCAGTTTGCACCTGCCCTGTTTCAATATCGGATGAAGATCGGGATGTATTTACCCCATTAGGAGGAATAATACTGCCTGTGCTTATTTTGGCATGGTACATAAAATCCGGAAGGATGGCCAATGCCGCAATAACTATCAATATGATAACAGCCACAAATACCTTACGCAACAATGATGTTTTGCGTTTTTGCCTTGGTGGTTTTATAGTGGGTGCAGGCTGTGTTTGTTTGCTCTTTTCAGAAACGATTGCTTTAGACGAAGCAGGCTCTTCGCTTTTTGCTGCTTTAGGTGCCACTGCTGCTTGTTTTACAACAGTATTACCCAGCGATAATTTACCTAAGCCATACGTTTCGGGTAAAAAGTTTGCATCAGCAATCGGAGTGAATACAATCCGTTTTTCTTCGTTCAGCTTTAATGAGCCGATTCCTTCAATGGTTATCGTTTCACCTTGTTGCAACTTACTGTGCAACCCGCTTACCCAAGCGTTTATCTTATCCAATGCCGAATTGAAACCCACGTTTGCTTTTTGAGCAATGTGATGGGCAAGCAACCCGTCGTTAGTATTAAGGTTTTGATTGAAAGCTATAGTTTTGCGGGCAGGATTGATGTATTGCCCCTGAGTATTGAACTCAGTACTTTTATACGAGGCGACAAAACCACCCAAGCCCGGCACAATTAAACAATCGTGCTGGAATAATAAGAGGCTTAAGTTGGGTGATATTTCCATCGTATTACAACAAAGTTACTACCTTGTTTTTTAAAGTGTACTATTTTGTTTTGTTAACAACTATTCAAGGTACGAACGCAACATCCACGCTGTTTTCTCGTGTTGCTCCAATAAGCCTGTAAGTAAATCAACAGTAGCTTCGTCGCCAAAGCCGTCGCATTCTTCAATAAAACTGCGCAGCATGGTAGCAATGCTCTCGTGGTCTGCCAACAATCCGCGAACCATATCGTCGGCTTTGTGCTTGCCTTCTGCTTCTTTTAAATTGCTAAGAGCCAAAAACTCTTTCATGCTGCCCGCCGCAGGATAGCCCACCGTACGGATACGCTCGGCAATCAAATCAATGTTTAGTGCTGTGGCAGTGTATTGCCCCTCAAACATCAGGTGCAGGCTGCTGAAATTAGGTCCTGTTACGTTCCAATGAAAGTTGCGGGTTTTAACGTATAAAATATGCTCATCGGCCAATAAAGTGTTTAACTTCTTAGCGATGCTGTTTGAGTGTTCTTCTGATATGCCAATGTTTGCTTTCATCCGTATGGTATTTTAACTAAGACCTATTACAAAGTAACAAAAATACGAGTGCTATTGTTTAAAAAACTACATCCCCCTTTTCAACCGCCATACCAATGTTTACAACATCTTTAAGGGTATTGGTACGCATATTCTGTTCTATCTCAAAGTGATACACACCTGTTTTTTTAGGAACAAATTTTTCAGCAATGGGTATGCGGTAAGTGATAATACTTGCCGAGCCTTTCCCTGTCCAGCGTCCGTCGGTTTCTGCAAGTTTCAGCTCTTCGCGGGTCATAGTGCTATCACCAGTCGGACTTTTTGCATACACCAGCACATATAAATTACTGTATTCGTAATCAGGCGTAATACGCAGGTTTACGAAAAAGTTGTGGTAGTGTGTAGTATCTGTTATTTCAATATCAAAAGCCGCCCGGTTTTTATAATGCCAGCCGTCTTCGGGCAAAAACAAATTCTGATCGTATACTGTATTGCTGTTGCAGCTTTGCATCAGCATTGCCACAAGGGCTATTAAAATAACTGCGGTTTTTTTCACTACTGCTAAATTACTTTTTCTTACGCCTTCTGCGGTTGTTATTATTTCCGCCGTTGTTGGCATTATCACCACCGTTTTCACGCGGTTCGTTACTTCTGTTCTGATTGTTAGGGTTAGGGTTGGGATTAGGATTAGGGTTGGGGTTACGTGTGTTGTTTGGGTTACGGTTGTTGGTAGGTCGGTTACCCCTATCTCCCCCACCCCTGTTATCGCGGCGACGGTTGTTATCACGACGGTTACCGCCTTTATCCAAACGGGTTAGGTCGTTTTCGCTGATAATATCTTCATCCATAGAGCGTTGCAAGGCGGTTGTTCCTTTTGGTGTATCTACCAAAATCTCACCCTTCTTACCCTCACGGTTCAAGGCTATTATCTCGTTCACTTTTTTAATATCCAACGGAAACCAATCAGTGCTGTTTTCGTACACAAACCACATCTGACGTTTTAGAATATCGGTTTTTTGTGAACGGGCATATCCTACTTCGGTTTCAATGGTAACATTATCTCCTTTGGGGAAATCGCTCAAGGCTTCGAGGTAAGTGTCTAACTCGTAGTTCAAACAGCACTTTAACCTACCGCACTGACCTGAAAGTTTTAGCATATTGATGGACAGGTTTTGGTAGCGGGCTGCCGATGTGTTTACCAACTTAAAATCGGTAAGCCATGTTGAGCAACACAACTCCCTGCCGCATGAACCGATACCGCCCAGCCTTGCAGCTTCCTGACGATAACCAATCTGCTTCATCTCAATACGCACTTTAAACTCTTCGGCGTAGCGTTTTATCAGCTCCCTAAAGTCCACACGCTCTTCAGCAGTGTAAAAGAAAGTAACCTTACGTCCATCCCCATGAAACTCAATATCACTCAGTTTCATTTGCAGGTTCAGTTCAAGAGCTACTGTTCTCGCCCTTTCAAGCGTGTAGGGTTCTCTGGCCTTTAGTTCGTCGTATTTTTCGGTATCCTTTTCGTTAGCACGACGGTATATTTTGAACATATTGGGACTGTCAGCATCTACCCCATGTTTTTTAAGTTGCAGGCGCACTAATTCGCCGCTAAGAGATACGTGCCCGTAGTCGTAGCCGTTTTCGGCCTGCACAACAATCGGGTCGCCAATAAAAAGTTCAAAATTGCTGTCGTTACGGTAAAATTCTTTTCTGCTTCCTTTAAAGCGTACTTCAACAACATCAAAAGGTTTATATCCGTTGGGCTGTTCCATATCGCCCAACCAATCATACACATTAAGTTTATTACACCCTCCGGTGTTGCAGGTGCCGTTATTTTTGCACCCTTTTGGCGAGCATCCGCCGCCCGTTCCGCATGAACCACATCCCATATACGTTTCTTCTCCGTTTAGTAAAAATTTTATATGCAGCGGCCGATGGCATATAGGGCAGTTGTTTGATTGACAGAGGTTTATTAAAGTATTTAGGATTGCTTGGCAGGTATTCGTATTCCATTCCCATCAGGGGAGAGGTTTTATAAATATCAGGGTGCAATGCACCATGCAGTTACACCTGCAAACGTTTGCTAAATACTATACCGGGCTTGTTAAATCAGCTACACCGTTCATTCTTTGCCTCTTATCCATCTCACCCCGCCTTGGCCGCCAGGTTATTTTTAATTAGCAAAGATATATTAATTAATGTAATCTTGGCATTCGCATTCCGCTCAATGTGATAAATGCCGTCGTTAAAGGTGTTTGAGATTTTTTCGATAGTAGCGGGAGTTAAAAAGTTGGCAAACTTGCTCACAAAATCACGTTCCTTTTCGGTTAGTTTCACTAAGTGTCCGTCTGTGTTTTTGTATATCAAGCATTCACGGAAAATATGCAGACCGTAAGCTAAAAAGTGCTTCAACATTTCGCGACCCAATGTGCTTGCATCATCTATCCATCCCATTACACCGTTCATATCGTTTTTGTAGCACATCAGCATCCAGTTGCGGAAACTGTCAAAAAAGTTGTTCTCGGTTTGACTCAACATCTGCACGGCAAGGTTCAAGTTCCCCTCACTTAAAAATGCAGAAGCGCGGGCGGCTTCAACCTCTGCTCCATAACGCTCAACAAGGGCATCTTGAACATCGGCTTGTTGCAAAGCAGGTATTTTTACCAACTGCGTACGCGATTTAATGGTAGTAAGTATCTGTTCATCACTATTGGCTACCAGCAAAAACAAGGTTTTTTGGGGCGGTTCTTCAATCAGTTTAAGCAAGGTATTTCCTTCTTTACCCAAGTATTCGGGCATCCACATTATCAATACCTTAAAATTTCCTTCAAAGCTTTTCAGCGATAGCTTTTTGATAATGTTCCGGCACTCATCTACCGTAATATTCCCTTGTTTGTTTTCAGCCTCTAAAGCCATTAACCAATCAAATACATTTAGGTAAGGATTGGCCAAAAAGGTTGAACGCCATTCCTCCATAAAGTTGTCCGAAATCTCTTTCGAACCCACCGTAGGGAATGTAAAATGTAAATCGGGGTGTATAATCTTGCTGTACTTTATGCAGTTGGGGCAAGCACCGCAACTGTCGTCCTCGCCACGATTTGCACAGGCAATGTATTGTGCATAAGCAAGAGCCAAGGGCAAATTACCGCTTCCTTCGGGGCCTAAAAATAGCTGGGCATGAGGTATACGCCCTTCTTTTACACCTGAAATCAGTTTGGCTTTTACTGCCTGCTGGCCTACTATGTCTTTAAATTGCACGGGGCGAAGTTAGGAAATGTGCGGATATGCTACTTTGAAAATTTGTGAGCTTTACGACGGGGATTTTGATAGCGTTCCGACGGGTGTTCCGACGGGCATAAAGCCCGTCTCTGTTGTGAGGTTTCGTCCCGAAGGGTTTAAAACCCTTCGGGACGTTATCGCCAAAAGCCCTGAATTTTATATTCAGGCAATCTTTGCGCATATCCATGAGCGTTAAATTCAATGGGGACGTTATCAATAATGACGGTTTTCATAACCGTCTGCCACGACGGATGTTCCGACGGGCATAAAGCCCGTCTCTGTTGCGAGGTTTCGTTCCGAAGGGTTTAAAACCCTTCGGAACAAACACATCCTGAGAGGCGGGCTTTATGCCCGTCGACACAGAAGGTTTTACCCTACCGTGATAAGATGTCGGCAACAAACCCTTATTTTAGCTGTGTGAATATTTTTAAACCTTATACGGTGGTTGAAGATACTGCTGAACGCTTACACTTGACAGAAAGTAAGAACCGTAGGATATTTCTGTATATTTTTTTCAGAATTTACCCATTCGTTTTATTAATTCTACTTGGCATCGTTGCCGTTGTTGCTGGTCAAGAATTACCCATCCCCCTCATTGGAGCATTGCTGCTGTTGGTGTTAGTATTGATAGTTTTATTATTGAAACAAAAGGTGGTGTATGAGGTTTGTATAGAGCGGGATAAAATCACCGTAACCTATAATCGCTTGGCAAGAAACACAATAAGCGAGCTACCGGTTAATTCAGCCGATTATATACGCTATAGCCACCGAGGCGGACGCGGGGGCGGAATGTTTTACGACCTTATCAACAAAGACGCAAGTAAGCACCGTATAATTACCATCCCGATTTTATACATGGATACTAAACGACACAATGAAATTGCAAAGCGAGTAAGCAGCATTACAGGATTAGAGATTAAACAATGAACGCTTTATGGGTTTAAACCCATTCTCATAAACAACACCCCAAATTAAGATATCTTTGCACAAGTATGCAGCCCAAGCTTTCCATCATTACGGTTACCTACAACGCCGAACGGTTTTTAGAACCTACCATACAAAGTATTGCCGCCCAAACATACCCCAACATTGAGTATGTAATTGTTGACGGCGGCAGCAAAGACGGCACCGTAGATATTATAAAAAAGTACCCTAACGTGGTAACCCAATGGGTAAGCGAACGCGATAACGGCTTGTACGACGCTATGAACAAGGGTTTGCAAATGGCTACGGGTGATTATGTGATGGTTTTGAACGCGGGCGACTTACTGGATGCCCCTGATACGCTTGAAACAACATTTAGCCACTGCGCAGGTGAAGATGTGTTGTACGGTGACACCAAAATTATTGACACCGATTATCAGTTTGTGGGGATGCGCCATTTTACCCCGCCTGAGCATTTAACTTGGAAAAGTTTTCAGCAAGGGATGGTGGTGTGCCACCAATCGGTTATCAGTAAAAAGGAAATTACGCCTTTGTATAATTTGGAATATAAAATTGCCGCTGATATTGATTGGGCCATCCGTTTATTAAAAAATAGTGAGACGGCTAAAAATGCGCATACGGTAATTACCCAATTCATGCAGGATGGGGTTAGCACCCAACACCGCTGGGCAGGCGTACGCGAACGCTTTAGGGTAATGATTAACTACTACGGCTTGTTTACCACCCTTTTTAATAATATTTCACGCGGCATAAATTATTTTTTTACCCTGCGTTTTTTAAAAAATGTGAGGAAATAGCCTTGCAGTATTGCTTGGCATAAATAGTTATCTTTGTTTATACCACTATGGAAAATAACATTAAAGAACTTGAAATTAAAAACTTTAAGTCTATAAAGCATATAAAGTTTAATCCCAAACGGGTGAACGTGTTTATTGGCAAACCGAACGTGGGAAAATCGAATATTTTGGAGGGGATGGGGTTGATGACTTCTACCCTAAATATGCAAAGTGGTAATTTTGAACTCGCCCAAAAAGGTATTATACGTTTTAGGGACTTATTTAATCTCTTTTACGACGAAGATACAGATAATGAAATCAAAATATCAACAGAGCTATCAAGAGTAACAATTGAATATTACAACCACTTATTCATATACACCTCTATTGACAAAGAATGGGAATCAAAAATCGCCTCTGTATATAATGATCGTAAACTAACATATTTTCCAAGAAATGCATTCTATGAACTTAGAGGAAATTTAGAACCATTTTCACCGCCTCAAAAACATTATTTGCGCCCTTCGCTAGTAGAATTTGACAAAACTGGTCGTTCAAATAACGCGATACCTTTACATTTCCCCAACAACATTGAAGTTAGCAACCCCATAAGAACATACACCTACAAGCATTATGATAACTATTATGATACTTTTAGAGATTTTTTATACCCTCCGTATGGTGAAAATTTATTTACCATATTAAATTACAATAAAGAACTTTTAAATGAATTTGGTGGTTTTATTGAAGAACAAGGTCTTGAATTTGTTTTAGATAAAAAAGAAAACAAGTTTATCATTCAAAAGAAAATAGATAGGATTGTGTATCAGGTTCCGTACTCGAACATTGCAGATACCTTGCGCCATATTATTTTTTATTTAGCTGCCATTGAAACTAACAAAGATTCAGTATTGTTATTTGAAGAACCGGAGGTACACTCTTACCCACCGTATATTAAAATGCTGGCCGACAGGATTGTACTGAACGACGAAAACCAATACTTTATTTCTACACACAGCCCGTATATGCTGAATACCTTAATTGACAGTTTGGATGATGAAGAATTAAATGTGGTGTTGACGTATTACGAAGACTATCAAACTAAAATTAAGATTTTAAGTGCTGAGGAATTGGCGAAAGTCCAAGAATGGAAAACTGATATTTTCTTTAATATCGACCGTTTTATTAATCACTTGCAAGAGAAATAAAATGCACAAGTTTTTTACTGAAGACGGTGCTACTTATGGCCTGTGCCGTTTATTTTCAAAAGATGCTTACAGTGTTGAAAATGCTATTGATGTATATCAAGTATCTGCCAGTTTACAAAGAGCTTATGATAAAAAGCTAAAAGGTATATTTATTGGCGTTGTAGATAATGATAAAAGAAAACAAAAATTTTTTGAAACCTTTACCGAAGTTTCTAATATAGACGGGGTAGTTTTAAAACAATTAGGAAATTTATTCCTCATAACATTATCACCACAGGTAGATGGTTTTATTCACACAAATGCTGCTGAAGTGTCTGTTGACCTTTCAAAATACAGATTTAGTACTGACCGAAAAAAGTTTATGAAAGGATTAAAAACATACGGAATAGATACCAAACCTGAATTTAAAACTCTTCTGAACGACTTAAAACAAAAAAATTGTTCTTGTTTTGTTGCTCTACAAAAAGCGTTTGACCATATCTATAAACAACGATAATACCCACCGATGCCATTGCATAGGGCACCCATAGTACGGTTAATTATTCCCTTTATTGCTGGCATTTTAGCGGGGTATTATTTTCCCATCCCTATCGGATTAATTATCGTCGGGCTAATAATTTGTTCGGCAGCATTATTATTTTTCGTAGTTACAAAGCCTAATTGGCAAGCTAAACTTTCCTTCTCCGTATTTCCGGGCATTGTAATTAATAGCACTTTATTATTTGCAGGGCTATTGGCTATTTATTTTAACTCACCCCATAATTTTAAAAATAATTTAGTAAATATTCCTCCACAAAAAACTTTATTAGTACGATTATTAGAAAACCCCGAAGAGAAAAACAAAACCTACCGAGCGCTTGCCCAAGCAGAATGGGTCAATACAAACGACAGTCTGACCGCGTCGAAAGGAAAACTTTGGGTGTATTTCCCTAAAAAGGGCTACGATTCTACCCTTGCTTACGGCGATTATGTAATCATTAACGGGAATTTGCAAACCCCGCAACCGCCTTTAAATCCAAACGAGTTTGATTATTCGCGGTGGCTGGCCAACCAAAATATTTATTTCCAAGTATTTTTAAAACAAGGCGAATATTCAAAAACCGGAGTAAACTTCACAAATCCGATTTATAAAATTGCCAATACCGCACGCACCTATTTTAACGGAGTATTACAACAGTTTTTACCCGATAGCGTAACCTATGGCGTTGCTGCTGCCCTTATTTTGGGTCAGCGGGGTGATGTACCCGATGAACTTACCAACGCATACGCCCGCACAGGCACTATCCACGTTTTGGCGGTTTCGGGCTTGCACGTAGGAGCCATTTACTTATTGCTGGGTTGGCTGTTACTGTTCTTTAACCGCACTAAAACACTGCGGATATTCCGTACCCTGATTATTTTAACAGTGCTATGGGGGTATGCTGTACTTACGGGGTTAGCCCCGTCAATCCTGCGGGCTACGGTAATGTTCAGTTTTATTGTGATTGGAGATACCATCGGGCGAAAAACTAATTTGTTTAACTCACTGGCCGCTTCTGCCCTTTTTATTTTGTGTGTAGATGCCAAAGCATTGTTCAATATCGGTTTCCAGCTTTCCTACTTGGCCGTTGCAGGCATTGGTTTGTTGTACTTACCACTATACCGTCTCATCACTCTAAAAAACAAAATTGTCGATTACTGTTGGCAATTGGTATCGGTTTCAATAGCCGCACAGATAGCCACCTTTGCATTGGGTATTTTCTATTTCCACCAGTTTCCTAATTACTTCTTGCTATCTAATTTGATTATTGTACCCCTCAGCATACTTGCCGTGTACGTTGGGATAGTTTTGTTTATTGCCTCACCCATCCCGTTCATCAGCATTTGGATGGGAAAAGGCTT
Organism: Bacteroidota bacterium; assembly: GCA_008933805.1. Taxonomy (NCBI): domain Bacteria; kingdom Pseudomonadati; phylum Bacteroidota; species Bacteroidota bacterium. The sequence goes on along the minus strand of WBUH01000001.1, from coordinate 56,071 downwards.
GCACTACTTGCTGCTGGCCTGTAATAGAACCGCCGTCGGAATTGAACATTGGCCTCTCTCCTACTCAGGCGGCCTGTACCTAAGTTTTGGCGGTATGATACTGGTATATCTTGCCATTATCGCCTTGGGAATCTTTATTGCCTCAAAAAAATACACAGCACTGGTAGTGTGTTTAAGTTTTTGCATTGGGTTGGCATCGCTACATCTGTATAGAAACTACACCACCCGCCAAAATAAAGAGTTTACAGTGTATGCGCTCCCATACGAGCAAAAGGCAATCAGTTATATCGAAAAAAACGAAGCGTGGATTTGGGCGGATAGTTCCATTACTCAACACTCACTCACTTACCGTCAAAAAATTGAGCCCCATTTAATTGCAGCCAATATCAGCAAGGTAAATTTTACGTATGGCGATAGTGTATTCGCAAACAATTTTGGCATATACGGCGGCAGGTACATAGCTTTGCAGGGATTAAAGGTGCTTTGGGTTGCTGATGAAAACCCTGTTACTGCCTCAGAAGAGGTAGAATGGGATGTGGTGATATTGAGCCCGAAAGTAAAAACTGATAAGTTAGCCTCTTTGATTAGGTATAGACAGTTGGTGGTTACTTCGCCTTTTTCTAAAAACACAACAACAGAAACACACAACGTAGCCCTTGACGGGGCGTATAGAATACAATTTTAACTATGACCGAATCTTTGGTAGTATACGAAGCGAAGGACAGGATAGGATACATTACCCTAAACCGTCCCGAAAAGCGCAATGCACTGAATGCTGAAATGGTAACAGCCATTAAAGCTGCCTTTACACAAGCTGAAAACGACGAGCATTGTAAAGTGATAGTGCTGCAAGCCAACGGTGAAGCCTTTTGTGCGGGTGCCGACCTTGCCTATTTGCAACAACTGCAAAACAATACGTACGATGAAAACCTTGCCGACAGTACCCATTTAATGGAACTGTTCAGCATGATTTATAAAGGAAAAAAGGCTGTAATAGGAAAAATACAAGGCCATGCACTGGCCGGTGGTTGCGGTCTGGCTACAGTGTGCGACATTAGCTTTAGTGTACCCGAAGCCAAGTTTGGCTATACCGAGGTAAAAATTGGGTTTGTACCTGCCATTGTGAAAGTGTTTTTACTACGCAAGATTGGAGAAGGCAAAGCCCGTGAATTGCTGCTGACAGGTAAAATTATATCAGCACAAGAAGCAAAAGATTTTGGATTAATCAACTTTGTAACGTCTAAAGAGACTATTGATGCAGAAGTGCTTGACTTTGCCTCTAAACTGTGCACAGAAGCTTCAGGTCAATCGATTGCTTTGGTTAAGGAGATGATTGCCGAAGTACAACATTTAAGCGTTGATGAAGGATTAAATTATGCTGCCCAAATGAATGCCCACGCCCGTGCAACAGAAGATTGCAAACGGGGAATACAATCGTTTTTAAACAAAGAAAAACTTAGCTGGTAATGATATTGTGCGATACGCATACCCATTTGTATGCAAAAGAGTTTGACAGTGACAGGGATGCCATGTTACAGCGGGCGTTTGATGCCGGAGTAACAAAGATACTATTGCCTAATATCGATAGCGGCAGCCTTGCGGTAATGAAAACCCTAGCTGAAAATTACCTTGCAAACTGTTTCCCCATGATGGGTTTGCACCCTTGCAGTGTGAAAGAGGATTACAAAAGTGAGTTAGCCTTAGTGGAGCAGGAGCTATTTAGCAACTACAAATACTACGGCGTTGGTGAAATGGGCCTTGACCTGTACTGGGATAAGACTTTTTTTGAAGAACAAAAAACAGCCTTCATACAACAGGTCAAATGGTCAATAGAGTTAAACCTACCCTTATCCATTCATACCCGCGAAGCTACTGATGAGGCCATTGAACTTCTTAACCTGCCTGAATTAAAAGGTGCTCGTGGTGTTTTTCATTGCTTTGTAGGAACAAAAGAACAAGCACAAAAAATTACAGGATTAGGTTTTCATTTGGGTATAGGCGGAGTGCTTACTTTTAAGAACTCCGATTTAGGAACCATTTTAAAAGACATTGACCTGCAAAACCTTGTATTTGAGACAGACTCGCCCTATTTAGCCCCTATGCCTTTTCGCGGTAAACGCAACGAAAGCGCCTATGTGCAACACATAGCCCAAAAACTGTCAGAAATTAAGGATATACCCGTAGAAGAAATTGCACGAATTACCACCCAAAATGCACAAAGCATTTTCGGGTTTGAATAATCCGATAAGTCATTCCGAACTTGTTTCGGAATCACTTACCTATTCATAGTAAATTGGTGAGGTGTTGAAACAAGTTCAACATGACGTATTAGGGATGCTCACAGCCAAAATCCGTCGTTGCCTTTGTTCACATCACAAGGAACCGGTTTGCCGCTTTTGCCTGTAAATTGGCCGTCGCTGCGGTATTGCCATATTGCATAACTGTTCCAACCAATGGGTAACGGCGGGGCAGTTACTTTACTGTAATTAGCCAACCAAAGGGGTATGTTTCCCAAACCGTGATTTGCAGGTAAGTACGGGTCTAAAAAGTACTTATAACTGTAGATGATGTATTTGTTAACCCCGTTCTTTTCCAACTCAGCGTAAAAGCTGTGTATCCAGTCCAATACTTGTTGCTTGGTAAGGTTAGAAACATTCTTTTCAATATCCAGCACAGGTGGTAAATCATGTGCGGGTAACTTTGCCATTGCTGCCAAAAATGCCTGTGCTTCGCTTTGTGCATCAGCCACAGGGTTAGCAGCATTGTTAAGTGTAGCAAAATGGTAATACCCGATTTTAAGCCCTGCCCCTTTGGCACCTGTAGCGTTGCTTTGAGCATTCGGATCGATATAACCTACACCTTCCGTTGCTTTTATATAGGCAAATACAATTGCAGGCGGATCAAACGGAGTTATCGGTTGTTGAATTTTTGTCCAATCAATATCAAACTGATATTTAGAAACGTCTATTCCGGTAATAAGATTAGCCATAATAAATTGATAATAGTTTTTGTAAAAATATGCAAAAAACTCAGCTCGCGAATAGCCATTCTGTAAAATTATTTCTGCTGATTACTGCATCTCTATAAAGCAAAAACCCCGTCTCATCGACGGGGTTCACACACTTGGTGCTGCTTATGAACTATTAATAAACCACTTTAATAGTTTTTGTTTTTCCGTTTGAAGTAACGTTTATAACATAAACGTTTGCTTGGGCAGTGGCTGCAGGTTGGTAAGTAACTGTCTCAACACCGGCAGCAGTTTGTGTACTAAACAATTTTTGCCCCATAATATTATAAATTTCAACTGTAGCAGTTGTTGCAGTGTTTCTGTTGCTATACACTACGTTAATTCCACCCTCGTTTGTATAAGCATACATTTTTTCAGGGCTAAACAATTCATCAACACTAGTGGTTGATTTTTTTGTAAAGTTTAACGTAAAACGGGCACCTTTATAAGCCGCATCATACTTAAAGCTGTAGTTTTTATCCAACAACATTGTTTTAACACCTGTTTTGTTATCGACAAGCTCTACATCAAAGTACCCTAAATATTCTTCGGTGATAGGACTAAAAGTATATTCTTTACCATCCTTAAACGATTCAATAAACAGGGGCATCGTGTAGGATTCTTTTATAGGTAAAGCATTCAAACTCATCATACCCTCACCGGCAAGTTCAGTATATAATGTAGGCACTTCATCGCTAAACGATTTAAACTTATAGATATCCATTGAATAGTCCATACCATCGGTAGCTGCCTCATCAAAACAAACTGAAAACTGGTCTGCTTTGCCTTCTGCATCTTTCACTTCAACCCTAAAAATATCAAACTCTTTTTTAAAGTAGGTATTTGCGGGTAAAGAGTCGGTACGACTGGTGCGCATACTGTTTTTAAGTTGAATAGACTGTGAAACTGAAGTAGCCTTTACCCAAAAACCTGTGAACGGTGATATTTGCCTGATGGTACTAAAACGGCTTGTACTTGAGTTGTTGTAACTATTCATTGAACTTTGGTTAAGACCAATCATTTGGCTTGTATTTTGATCCCAAACGTGTATCGCTTTATATGTAGTACCAAAGTTACCATCGTTAATAAGGTTATACACCCCTAAATTACTGGGAAAATAATTAGGTATTTGGTTCCAGCCACGTTGAGGAGCTTGATTACCTGAACTTGCGGGATCATAATGATATTGGAGGCTAAACGTATCGGTACCATTATTAGGAGTTCCTGAAATACTTACAGTAGAGCCAAAGTTCCAAGCACCATGACTCGTATTGTCCAAATAAATTGAATACGCCTTCTGCTCATCGTCAGTAGTATTATTAGCCTGTGTCCAACCCACTGCATAATTACCGCCAGGGGCAGTGGCTCCTGCAGCAGGATTATAATAATAAACATTACGCTCACCTGAAGGAGTATGATTGCTGCACAAAGTGTTCAAACCAGATTCAAAATTATCAATCAACGCATCTACAGGCAGTGAAAACATACGCCAGCCTTTGGTGGTTGTCCCGATTGTCTTTTCAAAAGTAATGCTACCCGATACTGAACCCCCACCATTTGGGGTACTAGTACCGTGCATTAAGCTACCGCCATTGGCAATGGTAAGCTTACTATTGGTTGTAAGTGTAGATCCGGTGGCAACTTCTACAACCCCGCTGTGGGTAAAAACTGTACCGTTAAGTGATTGTGTACCCGATTTAACAAAACGTAAAGTTCCAACACCGCTTGTACCGTTGCCATTATTATAAAGGTCACCATAAATAGTTGCTGTAGCTCCACTATTCAACGTTAGCGCAAAGGTACTACTAATATACAGATCGGCGCAGGTGAAGCTACCAGGAGTTGCACTACTATTTATTACAGCTTTTAAGACCTGGCTTGGACCTGTGCCATTACTCCATGTACCACTCCAAACCACCGGCACATCCGCACAACTGGTAGGGCTAAAAGAGGCGTTGTCCCATCAAGGTAACTCCAATTGGCTGTATCCATTGTAGCTGAACGAATAGCAGCAGCTGTTCCACTTGTAACAGCGCAATTATAACGTACGTTATCAACTTCACCATTAGCACCAGTACCAATATATTTATGCCATATAGCATTAGTGTAAGTAGTGAGTGAGTTAGGAAGTTCAGAAGCACTGGTACCCGTTGCCCCTACATCCCAATTCGCTGTAGTAGTAGCCGTAGTTAAATTCATATGAATACCTGTAAGTACGGTACCAGGGGTATAAGTTCGAGTTGCAGATGACGTATCTATAGTTCCTCCTTGACAGGCAAATACCTGATCACCTGACGAAGGAAAGGATAGTCCCCTACCCCAGGTTATATTGCCAGTTGAAGCATTATAACCACAATTACCGGAACAATTGGTAGTAGAAGTCCAAAATTTAATCTGATCCCCTGCATTCATAGTTGATGAAGACACCCATCTAAAGGCCCAGTCTGATGTTGCCGCCCCGGGAAAAAGAAAATAGCCGGTAGCATCAGTGTAACAACCGTCTGTAAAAATAATTTCAGTCCCGCTAGTGATTCCCGTCAACAACATTACCGCAAAAGTATCTGCGCCGTTTGAACCGCAGTTATACGCAGTAAATACAACATCGCCCGTGCTTAACGTAGTTTGCGCTTTTGTTTTTCGCGCTGAAAAAGCGAGAAAAAAAACAACTAATAATAACAGAAAAAATGGTTTAAAACTAAACACACGTTTCCCATCTAAACAATTAATAAAATTCATAAGCATTTATTTATTTCTGGTTTATTTTAAAGGTTCACAAGTACCATATCATTTCTTAGACCAATAGAGACTAAGAAATCTGCGGTAAAAATACCTTCATCAACCGAAATAACCTCAATACTTAAAACGTTATTATCAACGGTAATAATGTCTATTGTCTTTTTTTCAGAACAATTAATTACTGTACCTGGAATTAATTGTTGGTTATAAACAATCTTTTGTTCTTTTACAGAAACCTGTACAATTTTAAATACAATATCTCCACATCGTGTAAAGGCACCTTTGTTCCATGGGTTGCAAGCATTTACCAGGCATTGTATTTGTTTGGCGCTCATTGCGGACCAATCAATGGCTAAATCTTTTGCCGTGGGTCTATTAAAGTACTGTGCCTCGTCACTACTTTGTGGGGTAAGCGGTACTGCATTTCCAAGCAGCATTAATGTTTGTGTAAATGCTCCAACTCCCTGCACCGTTTCCCATGCAAGTCGTTTGTTGTGCATACCATAAGTTTCCCCTGCTTTGATGGCAATTTTGTGTATATGCGCAATAGGTCCTGTATCAAAACCCTGATCCATTTTATGAACAGTGAGTCCGCCATACGACTCCCCGTTCCGTAATTGCCAAAACACAGGACTTGCCCCCCTGTACTTTGGCAACAATGCATAATGAAAATTGAAAAATCCTAACTTTGGTTGCAAAAGAGTCTTGCTTGGTATTTTCCAAGGAAAGGTCATTACAAACACCACATCGGGCTTGTTCCTATTTACCCATCTGAGAAGCGAATCTTCAAGCCCATTTTTATGAAGCCTTGTCACCGACAACTGCATAGCGGCAAGGGTAGCTACAACTTCAGCAGTCTCAGGATTCTCATCTGCGGGCAACCCTATACAAACAATTAACCCATTTGAAGCTAACATTTGTATTGCCGGAAGGGGTAATACACTGTTACATAAAATACCAATCTTCATATATTATGCGCAAGGAAAAGGATTAAACCACCCTGCTTGAACACGGCTACTAAATGACTCAACTAGTTCTTTCTCCTGTTCAGCAGCTATTGAATAACTTGCTACTGTTTCACCATCAACAATAATTGTAGGAAACGGCTGATTGGTATTTTTCTCGCTATTAACCGTAAAGCCTCCCCTCGGACTTTGAAAACTTGCCTTTGCAATAGCCTCACAGTAGGTAGCAGTGTTAAATTTACCGTCGCAAGCTTTTATCCCTTCTGCTATCCACAATGCTGTTTCATAGGCCAACGCTACATAAGCGCTGGGCTCTTCATTATGTTTTTGGGTAAAACTTGTTATCATCTGCTCATTTGCGGCATTTTTAACAAAAGGTTGCCAGCTAAGCCCGTGCACAAGTCTTTTGTTGTATTCGGCAAAAGGCTCAATCCCAATACTTGGAGTAATTATCGGAAGCTCTTTGCTAATACCGCTTTTAACACACAAATCATAAAACCTTGGGCTATCAATACCACTAAAAAACTCCACTAAATAATCAGCAGGTGTTGAATTAATCATATTATTCAAATCGCCCGTAAAATCAATTTCATCCAGTTGTTTTGATATATGAGTGGCAACAACACCCCCTCCATTCTGTACCATACTTTCATTAAAAGCAGGTAAAAGCTGGTATCCCCCTTCAAATAGTCCAACAGAAGCAATCCCCTGTTTTCCAATGTTCTTTGCTGCGTACTCACCCAATAAATAACAAGTATGCCATAAATCAAATGAATTGCTGGCTATGTATGGCGCTTCTCCAAGTTCTTCTTCTCTTGTTATGTTAGGCCCCATACCCATCAGCATTAACGGCTTCTTAGAAGTTCTAAACAATGCTTTTAGCGCATCTAATACCTTTTTACCAGCATAAGCAATTGTGATATCCACATCTTGCATAATTAATTCATTGGCTTTTGACATAACCAAATCCTGAACAACACCCTTGCCTATATCACACACTATCACCTGTGCATCAATACCTTCATTTTCAAATGCCAGCTTAATACCCTTAACAACGTGCTGAGGAAGCGTTGGAAAAATATCTGATCGCGGAATTAATATCCCTATTGTAATACTCATACTATTTTTTGTGCGTGAAAATAAAAAAAAGCCCAAACCATTGTGGTTTGGGCCAAGAAAATTGTTATTAACAATACATTAGTTGCGAGAAGGAAATATACCCTCTAAACAAATAACATAATTTAATGCCAAATAAGGAGTAACTAAAGGAATCGGCTGAGAACCTCCAGCAGTTGACAAACTCATTGTCGACACATTAGTAGTCACAATGGGGTTTGCCAAGGTTGTATCACCTCCGGGTGCATAAAAATTTTCGCTTGAAATTGCGAAATAGTTATTCTGAGGCGTTACTCCACTATCCGCATCTACATTTGCGAATTGCACCGTAGCACTACCGGTTAATGTTGCTGCAATTGGATGACTATGAGCCGGCATCTGAGATGATGTTATGTTTATTTGCTCATATCCACCAACCTCACCTATATATATGGGCTGCAAACCAGGACCTGTGCTGTTCCCAGAGTGAACAGCCCTACGACCACGAAGATCGGGTAATAAAAATGACTGCTGCCCATCACCGCCATACATAGTGCCAATGAGTGCATAAAGCGGAGTGTATTCAGCAATTGATAATGATTGACCTTGACAGAGCATCCAAGCCCTAGGAGCAAAATTGCCGGCAAATAATCTTACTTCGCCAATATATCCTTCCATAAATGTTGTTTTTTAGTTAATGTTAATGAAATAATACTGTATTAATCACGGCTTGGGTAAATGCCGTACATGCAAATAATATAATTAATCCCTAAGTAGGGAGATCCTAATGGTATTGGCATTGATGCACCAGCTACAGAAGCAATTAAATTAGACACAGGATTTAAATTAATTGTAGCTAAAGTGGAGTCTGCGGCCGGAGAATACATTGTAGCCCCTCCAGCAGGAGTTGCTGGGTATTGACCTTCAGGTTCAGTACCACTACCATCACTTATATTACATGGCATCTTTATTGTAACAGATGGCGTGCCTGTAACACTATGACTGTGTGGTGGCAAATTACCCAGAGTTAAAGAGGTACTTTGTGTTCCTGTGGCTAGACCTAGCGGATAGTTTGGCAAACCAGGACCTTGACCAGAACTTAAAGGATGTCGTCCCCTAAAATCAGGCAATGCGAAGGTTACCCTACCGTCTCCACCGTATGTTGTACCAAGTAACGAAAATAATGCCGTATTCTGAGCAATACTTAGCAATTGACCATTGCAATATCCCCAGCTTTTGGGTGAAAAATTACCCGCAAATAAGCGGATTTCTGCCATTGTTCCTTCCATTTCTATATGTTTTTATAGTATGAATAATAGTTAAAAATTAATCCCTTGATGGGAAAATACCGAACATACAAATAATGTAGTTTGTCACGGTTAATGGGGGTTGGATTGAGAAAGGTAGTCCGGACCCCACTTGTCCTACAGAAACTCCTGTAGCCGTAATTGTTGTGTTTATTGGTCCCATATAAGCCCCTGGCGTTGGTACACTTTCATATATAGCCGCGCCGCCACTTATTGAGGGAAAATTTGTTGAACTAGGCTCTGTAGTTGACGCATCACCATTGGTAGCAGCAAATGTTACAGGGTTTGTTACAATAGTTCCTCCAATCATGTGCGTATGTATTGGCATTTGAACTAGTGACATTGCAGTTGTTTCAACACCTCCCTTTTGCCCTAACACGTATGGAGACAGACCAGGTCCCGTTCCAGCGCCTACAGCTGTTCTGCTGCGTAAATCAGGCAAGCAAAAGGTTGTTGTTCCATTTCCACCGTAAAGAGTACCTACAATTGAAAACAAGGCCGTATTTGATGCGATGTTAATAGTTCGCCCATCGCAAAAGGCCCATGTTCTTGGAGCAAAGTTGCCTCCAAACATTCTGATTTCTCCAATGTATCCTTCCATAATTAATAGTATATATTTTTTTTGGTAGAGCAATTTAAAAAAATATCTTTCAACTGCAAGATTATTTTAACATTAATTTAAAATAACAATTAGAAAACGTTGCAAATGCTATGATTATAGTGTTTTTTGCAATAACTAAAGATATCACCTCCTTTTTACAACTAAAAGTTGTTAAACTCAAAAATAACAACTAACAGTTGTAATAAAGGTTATTTAACCCCCGTTAAAACACCTTTTTTGTGTACAAAAAACATACATACGTTTTAGGCACGCATTTATCACATGATGGTAGTGCCTGTTTATTAAAAGACGGTAAGATTGCAGTAGCAATAGAAAAAGAACGCATCACCCGAATAAAACACCACGGGGGAAACGATAAACTGGCTATTGAATACTGCTTAGAAGCTGAAGGCATAACAATAGACGATATTGACCTTGTTGTACAAAATGCCAATTTTGAAAAGGAAACAATAGAAACCACAAACTACAGTGGGGCTAGGGCGTTTACATCTAATTTTAAAGCCCCCATTGTTACCATATCCCATCACCTAGCCCATGCTTACAGCGCAATAGGTACTTCGCCATTTGACGACTGTAATGTTATGGTAATTGACGGTAGTGGCAGTCCCTTTACACAATGCGACGATATTGCAGGGGCTACTATACCAAATCTTTCATCAATACATGAAAATCCTCACCATTTTTGGTGCGAGAAATTTAGTGTGTACAAATACCACAACAACATTCTCACTCCCATATTTAAGGACTTTTCTGAATTTAACCATATGCAAGCCGCTGAACAGTTGCATATGCCTACAATAATTCACTCTATTGGAGGAGCCTACCAAGCAGCCAGCCAATATTGCTTTGGCAACGTTGACGATACAGGTAAACTAATGGGGTTATCACCTTATGGAGTAAAAGACAGTTATCAGCTTCCAGTTTTTGAACTTAGAGACGGCAGGGTGTTTAATACATTAGATTGGCTTAACGAACTTAAACAGCCCTCAAGAAGCTATGATAACTTCAACACACATTTCCAGCATTATGCTAATATAGCCCGTTGGCTACAAGACGAGACCGAAAGGGCATTGCTATACCTTTTTAATTACCACCAAAACACGCTTCCGAATAAAAACTGGTGCTACGCAGGTGGTGTTGGCCTAAACGCGGTTGCAAACCAACGTATATTGGCTGAAACAAGTATTGAAAACCTATACATACAACCTGCAGCAGGCGACAATGGCATTGCAATAGGTTGCGCCTATTACGGCTGGCTTGAAATACTAAAGAAAGAGCGGATTAAACATACCGGCACATCTAATTTTGGGAAAAAATACACGGTTGATATTTCATCGCTACCTGAAAACCTTACTATTCAAAAAACAACTGATTGGATAACCATTACTGCTAAATTATTATCTGAGGGTAATGTTATAGCCTGGTTTAACGAAGGCTGTGAATTTGGACCTCGTGCATTAGGCTACAGAAGTATTCTTGCCGACCCAAGAAAAGCTGGAGTTAAAGACTATATTAATAAATATATAAAGCTACGAGAGGATTTCAGGCCATTTGCTCCGGCGGTGATGAGGGAGCACTGTACTGACTATTTTAAATATGATTGGGACTCTCCTTATATGATACTGGTAAATCCCGTAAAGCCTGAATGGGAAAAACCATTGAACAATGTTGTACACCTTAACGGTACTGCACGGGTGCAAACTGTTACAGAAGAAAACAATATAAATTTCTATAATTTACTTCGCGACTTTAAAAACAAGACAGGCTTACCAATACTATTAAACACATCTCTTAATCGTAAGGGTATGCCTATAATCGAAACGCCACAGCAGGCAATATCTTTCTTTATTGAATCACCTTTGGACTATTTAATTTTTGAAAACATTATTATTGGTAAGGTCAAATGAATACAATAACCAACCCCCAGTTTAAAAACCCTATCACCACTAAAATCAGTGATTTTTTGTGGAGCATAGGGATTGAAGTACATGCTGCTCAAATTGATGAAAAGACTTTCTTACCCGGCATAAGGATAGTTAATGGAAGTATTCTTGTTGACGAGGATAAGATGCTCGCACCGGGAGACATTCTGCACGAAGCCGGCCACTTGGCAATTATTGCACCCGGAATTAGAAAAAACCTAACAGATACAGTTGTGTACGACACCAAAATGCAAGGCGGTGAGGAAATGGGAGCCATTGCATGGAGTTGGGCTGCTTTGAAATATTTAGACCTTGAACCTGAGATTTTGTTTCACCCCGAGGGGTACAAAGGCTCATCCGATTCTTTGATTGAAAACTTCTCTGAAGGTCGTTATCTTGGAGTCCCTATATTACAATGGAAGGGACTTGCGTTTGAACCTAAAATGGCAAAAGAAAACAATGCGCCTGCTTTCCCTGCAATGGTAAAATGGACTGTTAAATAATACTGTATATGCAAGAACAAACAAGTTTCCCTGCTTTATATCTCCATATCCCACAACTAATCTCTGCGGATAAATTACCGGCAATTGATGAGTTAATATCACGCTCTGATTTTGTTGACGGAAAACTAACAGCTACCGCTGCAGCAAAGGAGGTTAAAAACAATACGCAGATTGACATTAGAAATCAGCAAACATTACCGCTGATACAACAGCATATTGTTGATGCAATGAACCGTAGCCCTATATTTCAAGCGGCAATATTCCCGCGCCACATCTTCCCGCCATTAGTAAGTCGTTACAGGGCAGGAATGAGTTACGGCTGGCACGTTGATAGCCCGCTTATGGGTGCCTATCCCGGCATGAGGGGTGATATTGCAATGACTATCTTCTTGAGCGAACCCGATACTTATGAAGGCGGGGAGTTAGTCGTCTTATCACCTACAGGTGAATTCAGCTATAAACTTGCTAAAGGAGATGCTATTGTATACCCATGCACACAAGTGCATTGCGTAAAGGAAGTAACTAAGGGTATGCGCCAAGTTGCAGTGACCTGGATACAAAGCTACATTAGAGATGCAGGCCAGCGGCAAACGCTATTTGAACTATACAATGTTCACAAGTCTATTAGTAAAGACAATCCCAATTCACCTGAGGCCAACCAATTGCTACAAACCCATAGTAATTTAATACGTATGTGGGCTGAAGCCTAACCATTAAAATTTATGATTGCTAAGCTAAAACTACCGTTTCAGTTTGATGTAGAGAAACTTCAAGCTGATTTAAAAAAATTTAGGGAAGACGATTGGATATCACACTATAACAAAAGTCATTACGAGGGTGATTGGGGTATAATTGCTTTAAGAGCCGAGGATGGCAATAAGTACAAGATATTCTCTCCTTACGAGGTTACGGACAAGATGGCTGATACTGAATACATGGCAAAGTGCCCGTATTTCAGAGAAGTTTTAGACAGTCTTAAATGTCAAAAGAACACTGTACGATTGATGCGATTGAGACCCAGAGCTGTTATTAAAGAACATACAGACTATAACTTATCACTTGATGACGTAGAACTTCGCTTACACATCCCAATTACTACTAATCCACAGATGGAGTTTTACCTTGATAAACAACGCGTATTCTTAAACGAGGGGGAATGCTGGTATTTGAACTTTAATCTATTGCACAGTCTAAAAAATGGCGGACAAACAGACCGTGTTCACTTAGTTATAGACTGCTCAGTAAATGATTGGCTACGGAGCTTTTTTACCCAAGCATCTAATTAGTATTAACAATTAACAGTCTTTTTAAACAAAAAGCCCCGTCGATTTTAATCGACGGGGCTTTTATATTATAGCCTTGAGCGGTTTATTGACGTTTCAAGGTTAGTGTACCGCGGTACGTTTTATCACTTTGACCACGCAACCTGTAGTTAATTACTACAAAGTACACACCTGGAGGACAATCTGAGCCGGTAGCCATGTGTTTACCGTCCCACATTGCATCTTTCTTCTCAGCTTCAAACACTTTCTCACCCCAACGGTTGTATATACCCAACGCATAAGCTTCTTCGTTCTCTATTCTCACATCGAACAAATCGTTTAGGTTGTTACCGTCTCCAGGAGTAAAGATGTTTGGAGGGTTAATACCTACTTTGTAGTCATAAACAAACTGGCAAAAAGCAGTATCTAAACAACCTTCAGGGCTTTCTACAGCAAGTAGAACAGTGTAGAAACCTTTGTTCTCACCATAGTTGTAGTTAGCATCTGGATAATCAGGTCTTGCATTACCATCTTCAAATCCATCACCGGTTCCGAAATCCCACCAAATTTTAGCCGCATTACGAGACTGGTTGATAAACTTCATTACAGGTATGTTAGCAGTATCACAAGCAAATTTAGCTTCAACGTCACGTACAACAACCCTGCGAACAGATGATGTAGGACAAGCTGGCTCACCTGCTGGGGGAGTGTATTGTGGCCTCAACTGCACGTAGAAAGTACCGGGGAAGGTATAACGCTTACCAACAACATCACCACCGTTTGCTTTGGTTTTCTTAATTGTATCACCAACAACACCGGTTACCCAAACGTAGTCGGAGTAAATAGTATCTGAGCTGCTTGTAAAGGTAACTGAATCGTTAACACACACAATACTATCAGACACAGTAAAGGCAGTTTTACGTGATGGCAATACCCTTACTAAGAACTTACGATAGTTACCGTTAGTTTGGTTAGTATCAGGGAATATAGCATTACACTTATTTGAGCCTAGAGGAGTTTGGTCTTCTTGATATAGTATAATTTCGAAAGTACCGGCAGTATCATATGTATGGGTAACATCTTTACCAGTATTGTCATTCAAGAATTTACCATCACCAAAGTACCAAATCCAGTTTGCATTAGGGCTTGGGTTGATACTAGTGTTACGCAATTCTACAGTGAAAGGACGGCAACCTACTGAGTCAGCAGCAAACTCAAATCTTGGACGAGGACCTTCCAACGAAATTGTACGTTTGATAGAGTCTTTACATCCCAATTTAGTAGTAACTACTAGTGTCACATCAAAATCACCGAATGAGGTATAGATTTTTGAAGGATTCTGTAAGATAGATATACTTTGGTTGTTTGGTTTGTTATCGCCAAAGTTCCATTCCCAGCTCACTATTTGATCACAGTTTGTGTTTTTCACCAAACGGCAAGGATCAAGTATCAATGATGTATCAAGGAAGTCAACGGTAGGACGACAGTTTGTAAGTTTCCTATTGTAAGTAAAGTTAGATGAGATACCTGTAATGGTTACATTCCTAGTTTCAACTTGTTTACAACCGATACTATCGCTCATTTCAAGTTTAACAGTATAGATACCTGGTTCTGGGAAAGCACGTAGTGGGTTATCAGGTACTGAAGAGTTCCAGCCTGTACCGTCACCAAAATCCCAACGCAATTTTTCATAATCAGCAGGGAACGGACGTGGGCGTGGACGGTTAGAACCATCTTTGTACACTAACGGGTTATCCCAGAAATCATATTCATCCAAAATGTATGGATAAACAGGTATATCATCTTCTAAATAGTACCTGGCCGAATCGAAGAATTGAATCTCTTTATTGCGGCATACTATTGAATCGTCAAGGTTCAAGTTGCTAAAGAAACCTAATACTGCAATGTGACTTGCCTCAAAGTATGGATTATCGCAACAGGTTTTAACACGTTTCATAGCACCATCTACTAATCGTTCTTCCGATTGACAAGTAATCAATGCGTGCCTTACATCATAACGACCGGGTGAATTGATACGGATTTTCTTGATTACATCCGGAATAGAGTCCATTGGTGTAACCGATATAGTTTGTTTTGTAGTTCTATCCCAAACACGGGTAACAACAGAGTCTAATAATACTACACTACCGTCAGCTTTAAATTCATAACGCATAACATAAGAGTAGCAATAGTTAGACAATGAGTCACACATATACCTATGGAAGCTATCAACTAACGCACCGGTTTCTAAATAACCGCCTGTAATAGGTGCAGCTGTGTTAGTCCATGACCATGAATCTACACCCACACTATCACTAGCATAAGTAGAGTCAGTCAAACCACCTTGTAACGATATAGCAAGTTTGTTACGTTTAACATATATATCGTTAGGTGAACACAACCTTTCAAAAGTGTACAAGCTATCAGGCCTATTCAAGTTATAGAACTTATAATCAGGTTCAGCTTGAATATAACGGTAAGCTTTGTTATACCATTTTTCATCAATACATGGTTGACCGGTTGTTGGGTCGATACCGTTTTGAATACGCAAACCAACAGTTACCCAACCTGATTTATCAGCAATTTTTGAAGGGTAACCACCTTGAGCAGAATATTGCCAGTAGATGCTACCTACGTTAGGAGGTAGTCCCATGGTAGCCATCGGCCAAGGAGTAAACATACGGTCAACAACAGTACCGGTTTGAGGAATCCATTTGTCGAACACATTAGGAGTATTATCCACCCTATCAGCAGTAGAGTCAAGGTGAATCCAGAACATTTGACGGTCACAAGCAGGGCCTGTCCTGTCAAAGAAGAATTCTATGCCATATACGTTAGGGCTACCGTAGCAAGGGTCTTTTTTCATACGCAAACCGCTGGCATCAGGTCCTTGCAATGCAAGGTTCACAGTAGCTTCTGATTGACAGCTTGGGTCGTTATGAGTAGAAGTAAGTGTTTGAATATTTGGATCGGGTTTACTTGTATCTTCCAATATCAAACGTACTTGGTAACAACGCTCTTGTCCGGGAGTGTACCAGTGCTTAGGCAATGAATCACGGTTAAAATTACAGTTGTACCATTTTCCGTTGGCATCATACGTCCATGCCGGAGCAGGTGAAGTAGGCCAGTGTAAGTTACCGTTTGCGGCACTCTTAGGATAAATAGGCCTTGAGTCTGTTGTACATTGTGGAGCTACTGCATCGGCAAAATCCCAAATACGTGTGGTATGACTATTCTTAGAGAAGAATGCATCCCTGTCGCTCATATCTGTACCTTTTACCAAGTAGGTACCTTGTAAAATCAAAGTATCACCGTTTACGGCAACAGTATCGCCATTCACATATACCTTGCGGCCTGTACGAGTAGTGAAGTTACGAGGAGTACCTAAAACAAGTGTATCAAAATCAACATGAGCTGTTGTTAGAGTAATAAACTGGAATATACCTCCGCCTACAGTGTAGTAAAAATCATTGAATGCTGAATCATCATTTAAGTAGTATGATGAAATGTTAGGGAAATATACAGTATCAGTAATTTTACATTGGTAGCGTTGTGAAGGAGGAATAACCGGAGCTGGTTTGGTTTCGATACCAGCCAAAGGACCTTTAACGTGAACACGATAAACAGTATCAAACTGACAAGCAGGGCCTTGTGTAAATAAGGTAAACCTAACATCGAAAGGGCCAGTGCTTGAGAAGTTGTGAGTTGTTGTCCAGTTTTTGTTATCAAAGTTCAAGGGACCAGTTGGGGGATCATCAAAGTTCCATAAGAAAGCGGCACCTTGAATAGCAGGGTGACTAAATACAAACTGCTGTCCTGTTGCACATTGAATATCACCATTAGCTACGCTAACATCCAAAATAGGAGCAACGTTACAAGCGGCAGCTTTTTTAACGGTATCCTTACAACCGTCCAGTGCTTCAATAATTAATTGAGCATTGAAACAACCATTTTTGGTATAAGTATGAACGAATCCGCTCCATTGGGTTTGGCTGCTGTCAATCGTACCATCACCAAAATCCCAAATGAATTTTTTGGTATTGGCTTGATTTACCAATGAAGTGTTAGTAAAATTAGTAGGTGTAAATAAACATTGCTTCGGATTTGGAGTAGTGAAGTTAGCTCCAATATCAGGCTTAATCTCTATTAAAGCTTGCTTCTCAACAAACGAGATACAACCTTTGCTGTCCCTAATGGTCATTTGAGGGGTAAATTTACCACCCGCAGGAGTTGGGGGAACATATCTGTAGCAGCCTATTATACTCGGAATAGAGATACTGTCAATTTGCTTACCTCCATCACCAAACACAAATTCGCGCCAAACAATGGGGTTTCCGCTTGGCGTTTGGCTCACATCCTGAAAATTGAAACAGTTACCATTAAAACACTGTGGTGATGGCGATAGATTATTAAAATCAGCCACAGGATTTGCATGGATAGTAACATTGTGTGTTGAAACGCAAGCCGGTGTGGTGCTACCTCCTTTATAGATGGTAACTGTTACAACAGATGGTCCGCCTGTGGGGGAACTCCAAACGTTAGTAACACCTGTGGGAACAGAGGTACGTGTAGAACCGTTGCTAAACGTCCACACGATTGAGTCTATTGCACCGACTGTTGCAGCTCCGGAAACCGAAAACTGAACGCCAACACCAACGCACCCGTCGGCTTTGGCAGTAATGGTACACTGGGCATTGACCCTGTTGGCAAAGACTGCTCCAAAGAACAGCAGTGCGAGTGTACACCGTAACAGAAATTTAATTTTATTCATATTATAGGCCGTTTTCTTTATTACAAAACTGTGGTATTTACAAAACTATATAATTTTATCATTTATACTATATATAATAGATGTTTATCTATGCTTAGGGGTTGCATCAGCTATTAACGTTTAATAGTTAATGTGCCGTTTACTTTTTGCTCCCCAAAACCTCTTATCTTATATACAAACACCATTCTATATGCTGTAGCGGGGCATTCAGTCCCTGTAAGCTGGTTACGTCCGTCCCAGGTATTTTCTTTATCTAAGCTCTCAAATACAATACTTCCGTTACGGTCGGTAATTACTAAATGATACAACTCTTCGTTCCTTATACCTATATCATACCTGTCGTTGATACCATCTCCGTTTGGAGAGAACACGTTGGGTATTATCGGTTTCAAATCTTCGTAGGTATAGGTTTGTTTTACGGTTGTAATAAACGAATCTACACAACCAATATGATCCATTGCCACAAGCTTCACTCTGTATTCTTTAGGCTCAAAGCTTTTGTAGGTATGCGAAGGAGATTGCTGAGTACTTTGTTCGTTATCACCAAAAAACCAATTGTAGGTATATGCACCTTCAGTAGTATTTATAAACTTAAAGGTTGCTTTATCGGTATTTTCAATAGTAAAACGAGCTTTTACACCATGTATTACCAATGTTTGTTCAGCCATTTTTAACCCTTTAATATCAACAGCAGTAATTTTATACGTTCCTGCGGCGGCATACTTGTGGGTGATTGACTTGCCCAAAACAGTTGTAGCAGTGGCTCCATCTCCAAAATTAACCTTGTAGGTATTTTTTGATAAATCGTCGGCAATGGTTAAGGTAACTTGCTCATTGGGGCAAGCTTTGGCTGAAGACACATACATTGGTACCACTATTTTTTCTGTACCGGTTGTAACTGTTGTTACAACTCCTTTGTTGTTGTCCTCGCTAGAAGCCGGGGGTGTAACTGACAACGGAGGCTGAGAATTTCCGCCATTGGCTTGTGCTGTTCCGTTAACAGTACTACCATTAGTTCCACTTGAAGCATTATTATCTGGTAAATTAGCACCGGTACCGGTGTTTGATGAGGCAACATCCGATGGAGTCTCGATATCAGTTGGGTTTGTTCCTTCGGTAGTTGACCCTGTTGAAGCAGTATTTTCTGTGGCAGTATTATTAGTTGGAACAGCAGACTCGTTTGTTGAGTTTGTTGATGCTATATATATAGTAGTAGCAACAGCTAATGCTGATACTGAACCTACTATAATTTTTGCAATACCCCACTGTGCTGCCTTACCTGCTATTGCGGTACCTGCACTGCCTCCCGCAGTTGCAGTGCCCAGCTGGCTTTGGATAGCTTCAAAAACTCCGGCAGGAGGTTCGGGCTGAAAGTTGCCGAACGACTCCTTAAAGAAGTTGTCGAAGTCTTGTATGTTATTCTCGTTAGACATTGTATGCTTTTTTCACGTCTTCTAATGATTCCTGTAACAATTTACGGGCTCTGGATAATTGAGATTTTGAAGTATTCTCGCTTATCCCCAGCATTTCGGCTATTTCGTTGTGCTGGAAACCCTCAATCACATACAGGTTAAAAACTGCCCTGTATCCCGGTGCTAACTGCTGGATTTTACTAAGCAGATAATTCATATCATACCTGCTAAAGTTGGTGCTCTCATACAGTTCTTCCTGCACATCTTCCACATCAACATGCTGGGCCTTGCTGCTCAGCTTTCTCAACATTTCAAGTGCATTGTTCACCATAATTCTCCTTATCCATCCTTCAAACGAACCTTGACCTTTAAATCCGGCTAGGTTCTGAAACACCTTAATAAAACCGTCTTGCAACAAGTCGCGGGCGGCTTCTGGGTCTGATGCATAGCGTAAACAAACACCGTACATCTTTTTTGAATACTGACTATAAAGAGCTTTTTGGTACTTTGGGTCTCCTTTCAAACAACCGGCTACTATTTCCTCTTCTCTAACTGTCATTCGATGTGTTTAAAAGGCGTTTGATTGGAAAGATGAAGGGCGACGAAAAAAGGTTGCAAAAGGTTGGGTGATTTTTAAATTAAACAGGTTGCACCCTGAATTTTTGTATCAAACGCGGCTGAAAATACTCAGCGTAGTAGCTTACACTCTCGATGGCTTGAGTGGCTTCATCAACATCCAACTCAAGGCCTACCGAACGGTATTTAACAGCAAGCATATTTTGTTCTTTATTCACTACAAAAGTGGCATAAAACAGGTGGCGGTTTATTTCAAGCAATTCTTCATAAAACTCGTCCAAATCAAAAACCGGCAATGTGGTAATAGGAGCTATTACCTGCAAAACGGGCACATCCTCTTCTTTAAAGTAATAGTTCCATTGAGACTCTTTTCCACTGCTCCATAAATCCACAAACACTTCAATCTCATCTCTAAAAATCGACCATTGTCCTTCTTCGGCATTGCGTGCATGTTGTGGGTCTACTCCTATCACTTGTAAAGCCTCTTCTATTATCTTATAATAACGTTCCATTACTATTGTTCTGTATTAAATTAAACAACAAAAGTAACTTTAACCCTTAAATGCAACAACAAAAAAGCCGCAGTGTATTATACTGCGGCTTGTATTTAAACGGTTATGTTTGATTTTAAAAATCGTAGCTACGGGGTCCCTTACCTTTAGGAGGTCTGCTTCCTCCACGGTCTCCTCCCCTATCACGGCTATTGCTTCTGTCACGGTCGTTACCGCGATCACGGCCGCCACCGCCTCCACCACCATAATTGCGTGAGTTACCTCCGCCACGGGGTGCACCGCCTTCGCGTGAACCATAACTGCGCGGGCCCGATGATGAACGCTCACGACCACCACGGTCGCCACGGTCACCTCTATCGCCTCCGCCACCAGAATTACCGGTTTCTAGCTCAACACGAATTTCGCGGTTACCGAATATTACTCCGGTTAAACGTTCCTGTACTTCGCTTGCTCCACTTTCATCAATCTCAAAGAATGAATACGTGAATTTAATGTTGATACGACCAATTTTATAGTTACCCAATCCTTGTTTGTTCAAGAATTTAAGTAGGCCTGTTTTATCAACCCCGTCTTTTTCACCAATACTGATGAAGAAACGAGCAAAGCTGCCTCCTGCTTTGTATGAACCTGAATCAGCATCAATGTTCAAATCAGGAGAGTTACGGTAATATTCTAAGAAGCGGTTAAACTCAAGAGAAGCAAAACGTTTTATCAGTTCTTCCTTATCCAAATCGGCAAGGCGTTTGTAAATTACCGGCAAGAAAGGCTCAATTTCAGCAGCATTTACCTCTACATCGTGTACTTCTTGTATAATTTTAAACAGCTGCTTTTCACAGATTTCTTTTCCGTTAGGAATGTCCTGCTTTTTAAACTTAGCACCTGTTGCTTTTTCAAGCTGACGGATTTTACCGGTTTCTTTGCTGTTGATAATTGAAATTGAAATACCTTTTTTACCTGCACGGGCTGTACGACCGCTACGGTGGGTATAAACCTCTAATTCATCGGGCAAAGAGTAGTTGATAACGTGACTAATGTCGTTTACATCTATACCACGTGCTGCAACGTCAGTAGCAACTAGTAGTTGCAAGCTGCGTGAACGGTAACGTGCCATTACTTTTTCGCGTTGAGCTTGTGATAAATCACCGTGTAAAGCATCAGCATTGTAACCGTCTTTCATCAAATGCTCGGTAATGTCTTGAGCTTCAATTTTAGTACGGGTAAAAATAATACCGTATATATCAGGTGAAAAATCAACAATACGCTTAAGTGCAGCATACTTGTTACGCGCCATGGTTAGGTAATACACGTGCTCAATATTAACATTGGCAGTATTTTTTGAGCCTACCTGAATTTCTTCCGGTTGGTTCATATAACCTGATGCAATCCTGCGAACTTCAGCAGGCATAGTAGCACTAAACAACCAAGTGTGTTTGGTTTCGGGTGTGGCTTCTAATATAGCATCAATGTCTTCTTTGAAACCCATGTTCAGCATCTCATCCGCTTCATCCAACACTAGGTAATCAACACTTGAAAGGTTGATAGCTCTACGCTGCATCATGTCAATCAAACGACCCGGAGTAGCAACCACAATCTGGCATCCGCGTTTTAGGTCACGAATTTGGTTTTCGATACTGGCACCACCGTACACAGCAACAACGCTGGTACCGGGTAGTTGTTTTGAAAAATTGTAAAGGTCTTTTTGGATTTGCAAACAAAGTTCGCGGGTGGGGCACAAAATAAGCCCCTGTATTTGTTTTTTAGAAAAATCAAGCAGGTGAAGCATAGGCAGCCCAAATGCTGCGGTTTTGCCTGTACCTGTTTGGGCAAGGCCTACCAAATCGGTAGGGCGGGACAACAGGATGGGAATTGCCATGTTTTGGATTTCTGTAGGGTTTTCGAAACCCATTGCAGTAATGGCATCCACAATTTCGGTGCGCAACCCAAGCTGCGCAAAAGATGTACTCATTAATTATTGTATAAAGAAAATATTTAGCCTATCTCTAGGCTATGAAAATTAGGCCGCAAAGATAACTATTATTATTGACAAAACACTATTGTTTTATGAATGAGCACAATAGGTATTGCCCTGCTTATTTAACTGCAGTATCTCTCTCAAAATCAATTGATACTGAATTTACGCAGTACCGAAGCCCTGTATTAGTTGGCCCGTCATCAAACACGTGTCCCAAATGCCCACCGCAACGGGCACACATAATTTCGGTCCGAACCATACCGTGTGAACTATCGCGCTCAGTCTTCACGGCTCCTTCAATTTGGTCGTCAAAGCTCGGCCATCCGCAATGGCTGTCAAATTTCTGATTGCTCTTAAACAAAGGGTTGCCACAAGCTGCACAATTATATACACCCGTCTCTTTGTTCAACAAGTACTTACCAGTAAAAGCTCTTTCAGTACCCTTTTCCCTCAAAATATAGTATTGCTCTGCCGTAAGCTGTTCTTTCCATTCCTGCTCAGTTTTAACAATAGTTTTCACTGTGCTGTCGGGTTGTTTATCCGTTAATTTAGATTGCATATCCCTCATATCCTTAGTATTATTTGTAACCGATGAATTATAGGCCGCAAAACCTGCCAGTAAAGTAATAACCGTAAAAAACTGTAAAAGTTTCATGTGCTAAAATTTATAGCCATAGGTAAAATACCCCCTGATTACATCAACGCCTGTTGCCCTGTAAACAGTGAGGCTAATAGGCCCTCCGAACCAATTATAGGCAAATGTTATACCATACCCAACGGCGTGGGTTGCCCCCTTAGTAAAATCCTGATAGTTGAGGTTAAAGTTGGCAAGGTTCTCAACATATCTGGTTATATCGCCTCCCGCAGCTAAAAACGATATCCCCGGAGTAATAAACAGCTTATCCATTAACTCTGTTTGCAATCCCCCCTGCCATACCAGTAACTGTGCAGCTACAAGTTCGGTTTCCCTGTACCCCAAAAAAGGCACCAAATTATCACGCTGGCGGGATTGCACACCACCCGCAAAAAACAAACCGGGCACTGCCGCCGCCGAATACGGCTCATTATTATGCCCTTTTATACGAATATCATACACCAACCCCAAAAAAACGTTGTTTATCCAAGCCATCCGTCTATTCACTTTCGATACATTTATAATTGATGCTGAAAACCTAACAGCAGGTGAAACGGGTAACGATACATCAAAGTTGTGAGTAGGATGGACACTATCAAGTGTATAATAATTATTAATGCTGGTGTGGCCGGGTATTATTTTTAATAATAGTTTTACTCTATTTCCACGAGTAGGAAATAAAAACTTGTTTAATGTATTTGAATAATATTTAAAACCTACCGCCCATTCTCTAGAGTTTAAGCTCCTA
The DNA here is from genome assembly GCA_008933805.1 of Bacteroidota bacterium. Classification (NCBI taxonomy): domain Bacteria; kingdom Pseudomonadati; phylum Bacteroidota; species Bacteroidota bacterium. The sequence continues at coordinate 32,027 of WBUH01000001.1, read as the reverse complement.
AAATCACCGCTATCGGGCGTCGACCTATCTTCGGGATATATTTTTGTACGTGTAAAACTCCATTCGTTGTTTATTTCAGCTCCAAAATAGCTGCTTTTAGTAAGGGTATAATTAACACCAACATACATATTGTTATAACTATTGGTAAGCTCTTCTTGCAGCCTGCCTTTATTATACAACCTGTAGGGAATAAACTCGTAATGGTAACCACCGTGCAACCATTGTTTTTGCTGGCTATCAATAAATTTCTGGTAATTAACCCTTAGTTTAGGGTATTCAGAAATATCTATTGTAGCCAAAGCACGGCTGCCATTACCCAATACATTGCGAGCGGTTAAATTAAGCACTATGCCTGCGGCTTGCTCGTTATCGTAGTGCAAAGCAAACTTTATAGCCGCGCGTCTGCTTTCTTTTATGTGCACTATTAAATCATTACCAAAAACATTGTTTTCAAACGTATAATATACCTTATCAAAAAAACGGGTACCGTATACCATTTGTATGGCATCATTTATTTGCGCAACACTGTAAGTTGTATTTTCAGCCAGCCCCATTTTACCCAGCACTAATTCCCTGCTTTCTTCACAAGCCCCGTCAAGTATAATACGATTTACACACACCTCGTGGCCGTAGTAGCGTTTTAAAGGCTGGTGATTAGCATTGTCCGTCATTTCTAAAGAATCAGCAAGTCGTTCCAACTCAGGCAATAGTTGCAGGGCAATACGATAGCCAATATCAATTATCGAATCAATTTTTGAGAACGAAGCGGCTGAATACTCCTGCAATTGTTTATCATAATCGGCAAGCAGATTACACAAGCCCTTTTGCATTTCGCTATCTGCCACACGGTTAAAACTGGCCGACTGATACAATAATTTTATAGGAGAGGTGAGTTCTTCTTCGGTAAACAAGCGACCACCTGTGTACCCGCCAATAACAATATCAGCACCCATCTCTTTTAAATCAGTAACAGGAAAATTACGCACCAATCCACCATCAACCAACAAACGGTTTTGCCATTTCACAGGCGTAAACACTGAGGGAATGGCCATACTGGCACGCATGGCAGTGGGCAAATATCCTTTTGATAACACAACGGCTTCACCGGTTAAAATATCAGCACCAATACACCTGAACGGAACCGGCAACGAATCAAAATCAGCAATGTGGTGAACGGGGAAAGTAAGATCGCCTAACATTTTATTCAATTCCTGCCCCTCAATAGCCCCCAAGGGAAGGCCCGGCTTTAACCCCTTCATAGGCAATTCAGCAAGATAACGGTCAAACTCTTCCTTCTCCTCCACATTAATATCCGTCATGGGCACATCGTTGCTAAGCAGCAACCGCCAATTAGCATCGCGGGCAATTTTCTCAATATCATTGCCGCTATAGCCAATGGCATACATCCCACCCAAAACCGCCCCCATACTGGTGCCCGTAATGTAATCTACCTTAATCCCTGCGCTATCAATTACCTTTAGCAAGCCAATGTGAGCAAGCCCCTTGGCACCTCCCCCGCTTAGGCACAAACCCACTTTGGTTTTTTGGCCAAACGAGGCAAACCCTGCTGATAGTAGTACGCAGAAAAAAAGCAGCCTTTTAATCATTCAACACAAAGTTAATCTGAAAAAAGACTCGGTTTGTTAAGTGATTGTGTGAAATGTGAAAATAGCCCGATGAAACGTTGTGCAAAGATTAAAACTTAACCTGCAATACTGATAACGGACGGGTTTCGCTCACCGTGCGGTGATTGTTTCCGCAGCCGTTGCTGCTCAGATACGTTTCAGCAACTACAAAACCATTATCCCCTTTAATTTTTACTGCCGAATTGATTAGCGGAGCATCCTGCCCCTCAGCGGCGTTGGTTTTAAAAGTAAAGGAAGTGCGTATGTAACTTATTCCCGCTGAGTCAAACTTCATAACAGGTACCCTAAGGGTAAAATTACCAGTTAAATCCACCACCCTTTTAGTTCCCTTTTGGTCAATATACTCAACCGAGTAAGGAATATGGCTGTGCTCAGCGGCAACCGTGTGGGTATAGGTAATCCAACTATTTTTTGCAGAAGTTTCAACCGGCGCAACAGTTTCATCGGCTTTGCTGCACGAAGCTGCAAAAACAACCAACGCTGCCAACACCAATTGTATTACTCTGTTTTTCATAGGGTTACTTTGTGTTTGTTACCATTACAAGTTCAATATTATTGATACGCCACCCCTTTCCTGAGTTAATTTATATCGATGGCGGTATTATTATTTTACTTGCGGAATCAGCCAAAAACAGTACTTGTTTTTAGCATAACCCAAACAACAACACAAAGGTAAACAGGCTGTTAGCCGCACGTAAGCGTTGAATGGCCCAAATTTGCAACCGTTTACAACGTGCCCCGTGACGTGAAAACACCCCCTGAAAATTGCCGCATTCCCTGAACGGTTCTTTCCAAAATGAAACCCATTAATCATTTTAGGTGGGACAACCGGGACATGTGTAACACCCTCTCAAGCCCTACAAATACAACAAGTTAGCTGTCCCAAACACGTGGGACAAAGTGGGACAGTCTTACTATTGCAGTTACGGTGTTATTCGGTTACCGAGTTATCGTGTTATTTATGTTACGACAGCCGCAAGGGTTGCACACAAAAGCAAGGCAAAAGCTCAAAGAACGGCGATACCTACTAATTGGAAATCCCTCACTCTGAATGTACTCTTTGCCGACTTTGCAGCCCCGTCATTCCCAACTTGATTGGGAATCTATTGTTTATACCACTCCCTAACCATCGGGAATAAATCCCGATGCTATTGATAGAAAGTTGGGCACTTTATCAATAGCGGCAGGTCTATGTACCTGTCGCAGGAACAAGATCCCTACCCGATTACTCACCAACCCGACGTTCAAACAGTCGCCTTGCTTTAATGTCAAGTCCTAAATAATGTTTACACAAAAAAGGGAGGGTAAAAGAGGTGTCCACACCCACCGCACCCTTCGACAAGCTCAGGACTTATCAGCCCACTAACCCAACATATTCCCGCTTTGGCATCATCGTGCGGCTTGTGATGGACTGCGCGCCGCTCCCCTCCTTGGAATAGCCTTGTGAGGGTGGAAAAGGAGAGCCTGTCCCGATTTCAATCGGGAGGTTGGGAGTGGTCGAAAAACGGTTACACATAAAGGAAAAAGGGCGTTTTACAACGGCAGCCATTTTTTTCCTCACCCTAAATCAATTCTTTGCAGACTTTGAGAAACAACGACCATTTATAAAGACAGAAGAAAACAAGACTTCTGACATCTATTATTAATATTTTTTCCTAAAACATTTTTTAATTATTTATATTCACGAAATATTAATTTTGCTATGATTGATTACTCAGGTTGGCCGAAAAAACTATACAACCCCTTTGATTTATACTTCGACCCTTTTAACCCAAGATTTCCTGAAGATAAACAGGATAAAAGTCAAGATGAAATACTTACTCAATTATGTGAAGAGTATGACGTTTTGACTTTAGTTGAACAAATAAAGGCAATAGGTTTTATACCTTACGAACAGCCGATTGGGTACTTTGATAAAAAAGAAAAAAAAGTTTATATTATCGAAGGAAATAGAAGACTTGCTGCCGTACGTGTATTACTTGACCCTAATTGTGCTCCTGGAAAAATTATTGATAACGTAAGACGAACATCCAAAGAAATCGGAAACAAAAAACCAATCGAACAACTAGAAATTGTTATAGCCCCTTCAAGAGAGGAAGCGGAGCCCGCAATATTAGATAAACATATTCAGGACACAAAGAAAGGTTGGACTCCTTTAGAACAAGCTGTTTTTTCAATAAAATTCATGAAAAAAACAGGACTCTCAATGACTGATATTCAGAAAAAGTATAACATAAGTAAAAGTAAATTTAAAGATGCCATCTCTATTGACCAATTATATATTACTGCACTAAAAGTAAAGAATTGGCCACTTGATTTCGCAGAAAAAATTAAAAAAACTGGAGGAAAGCAAGGCTTCTCAATTACAAATCTTCATCGGTACACAATAGTCAAAGAAAGGCTCTTGTTATATGGACTTGAAAGAGACGTAAATGGTGATTTATATTTAAAGATAGCTCCAAACGAATTTGCGCTAACTTTTGCCAAGCTTATCGAAGATATTACTAATAAAGATGCTGACTCTCGAAATCTTGAAGAATGGTACGAAAAGGTATTTCCAAAATTTAAACTATCTATTAATTCTCCAATTCAAAAAAGAGCATTGATTGACATACCACAAGAGGAGTTTTGGCTACCCGTAGAAAGTGAAGCAAAAAATAATCCTTCCCAAGTTGACAATAATGTCACTAATGATAATGGTGATTCAAGCAGCAACAATACAAGTGGCCGAGACAATTCAAGCGATACCTTTAACACAAACGATAATGACAATCAAAATTCCCCACTAGTAAATAATGATACCCAAAACCTAACTACATCAAGTACAGAGGATAAAAAAGCTAATACTAAAAAGAAGAAACCTGTTACTAACTATATAATCGAAGACGATGACCCAATAAATTGTATCTTACATAAAAAGACACAACTAATTATCGAAGAGCTTAAAACTTTAGATGCTAAAAAACATGTGATAGGGGCGGCTTTACTATTACGTACTTTGATTGAAATTCCTACATTTGTTTTTTTGCAAAAAAACAATGAGATTAAAATATGGAGTACAGAACTAAAATCAACATTCACATTAGAGGCACAAAACAAAAGAAAAGCTCTATATAACAGCCTAATATCCATGGGGGTGACCATTAATGAAACCGATTTAGATTTAAATGTAAGAACGCTTGATAAAAAAACTTGGCCGAATTTGAGTGCAATGTTAAAGCGTGTATGTGATAAAAATTTGATAAATGATCAACACATCTCTGATAATGTCAAAAGTTTTATGGCCAAAAGTGGTAACCAGCGTTTTTTCCAAGATTTAAACGAGTTTGTTCACAACCACGCAAGCTTGCCGAGTTTTGATGATTTAAAACATATATACAACAACTTTCATCCGTATTTATTAAAAATTATTCAATGAGCACCTTTTATAGCCCATTACGATACCCGGGAGGAAAAGCAAAGTTATCGACCTTTCTAGCGGAAATCATAAGATCAAATGAATTACAAGGTGGGACCTATGTTGAGGCATATGCAGGGGGTTCAGGCGCGGCACTTAAATTACTTTTTAGTAACATCGTTGATAAAATTGTTTTAAACGATCTTGATGAATTTGTCAGTTCATTTTGGCTGTCTGCTTGTAAGAATACTGATGAATTAATCTCTTTAATTCATGATACTAAAATCACAATTGACACTTATAATAGATTAAAATATAATCTCAGCATTCCAAAGGAACTTTCAACAATTGAAAAAGGGTTCACTTGCTTTTTTTTGAATAGGTGCAATCGATCAGGGATTCTAACAGCTGGCCCAATAGGTGGAAAAAATCAAACAGGAAATTGGAAATTGGATGCCCGATTCAATAAAAGTGATCTTATTGAGCGAATAAAGCTGATTGGACTTAACAAAAATAAAATTGAAGTATACAACTTAGATTCCATTTCATTTCTTGAAAATTATTTTGCTCACCTACCCTTAGAAAATAGTAAAATTTTAATTTACTTAGATCCTCCTTATTATAAAAAAGGTAATGACTTATATCGTTTAGCATATTCCGACGAGCATCATAAAAACTTGGCGAAGTTCATTAAAAATCAAAATAATTATAAATGGGTTTTGTCATATGATGATAGCCAATTTATCAAAAATTTATACGATGACCAAAGGCTGGAATTTTTAGCAATGAATTACTTCGCTTCTAAAGTCAAAATTGGAGAAGAAGTTATTTTTTGTAGTAGAAACTGTGTGATGCCAGAAAAATTCATCAATAATTCAAAATATATATTTACGCCAATCAAGCAAAAAGAGTTCTTGAAAGCTTTTTGCTCAATATAATCAACCCTCAAACACTTTGCCTACCTTTGCGGTTTCATTTAAAATGAGCACCGCAAACCCCATTGTAGAAGAAGGTGTGCTGGAGGTGATAGGCGCCCGCGAGCACAACCTTAAGAATATAGACGTTACCATACCCCGCAACCAGTTGGTGGTGGTTACCGGCCTTAGTGGCAGCGGCAAATCGTCGCTGGCCTTTGATACCATTTATGCCGAAGGACAACGCCGCTACATGGAGAGTTTTAGCGCGTATGCCCGCCAGTTCATCGGCGATATGGAACGCCCCGACGTGGACAAGATTAACGGCCTTAGCCCCGTTATCTCCATTGAGCAAAAAACCGTAAGCCGCAACCCGCGCAGTACGGTGGGTACTATTACCGAAATTTACGACTTTTTGCGCCTGTTGTATGCCCGCGTAGCCGAAGCCTATAGCTACGAAACGGGAGAGAAAATGGTGCGCTTTAGCGAAGACCAAATAAAAGACCGCATACTGGAGCAGTTTCGCGGACAAAAAATACTGTTGCTGGCTCCCATAGTAAAGGGAAGAAAAGGGCATTACCGCGAGTTGTTTGAGCAACTGCGCAAGCAAGGTTATACCAAGGTGCGTGTTGACGGCGAGATTATGGAGATTGCCGCCAAAATGCAGCTTGACCGCTACAAAATACACGACATTGAGGTGGTGATAGACCGCCTTGAACCCGACGATAAATCGGCGTTCCGCATCTCGCAAAGTTTACAAGCGGGCATGAAGGCCGGCAAAGGGTTGGTGCTGGTGTTTGACGTGGAGAACGAAAAATACTACCACTTTAGCAAATACCTGATGGATCCTGCATCGGGCATCTCGTACGACGAGCCGCAACCCAACAGTTTCTCGTTCAACAGCCCCTACGGATACTGCCCCACCTGCGAGGGCTTAGGCTCCATCACCGAAGTAGATATTAACTTCATCATCCCCGACCCTACCGTCAGCATCAACCGCGGCGGCATAGCCCCCTTGGGCGAATTGAAGGAGAACTGGACGTTTCAACAACTGCGTGCAGTAGCCAAAAAATACAAATTCAGCCTTGCCGATTCCATCAACAAAATACCGCAAGAAGCCCTGAATATAATCCTGCACGGTAGCGACGAAAAGTTTGATGTGCCTTACGAGTTTAGCAGTGGAGCAAAACAAACGTACCAAAGCACGTTTGAAGGCATTATCCCCATGCTTAGCCGTCATTATCAAGAAAAATCGTACGATGCGCTGTACCGCTGGGCTGAGGAGTTTATGACCGAAAGCACCTGCCCTGCCTGCAACGGAGCAAGGCTGCGTAAAGAATCATTACACTTTATTCTCGACGGGAAAAACATTTCAGAGCTGGCCATGCTAAACATCGGCGGACTGAAAGAATGGTTTAACGGGATTGAAACCCGCCTTACCGACCGCCAAAACATTATTGCTACCGAAATTTTAAAGGAAATACGCAGCCGCATCGACTTTTTGCTGGACGTGGGTTTGGATTACCTCACCCTAAACAGTCCCAGCAAAATACTCAGCGGTGGCGAAGCCCAACGCATCCGCTTGGCCACGCAGATAGGCTCGCAATTAACCGGCGTATTATACATTTTAGATGAACCGAGTATCGGTTTGCACCAACGCGACAACGTAAAGCTCATCAACTCGCTGAAAAACCTGCGCGATATTGGCAACAGCGTGATTGTAGTGGAGCATGATAAAGACATGATTATCAACGCTGATTACGTGTTAGACGTAGGTCCCGGTGCGGGCATACACGGCGGCAAAATTGTGGCACAAGGCACTTACGAAGAGTTTAAAAAGCAAAACAGCGTTACCGCCCAATACATCAGCGGTGAGCGGTCGATTGAAGTCCCTAAAACCCGCAGCAAAGGCAACGGTAATAAACTGGTGCTTAAAGGTGCTACAGGCAACAACCTGAAAGGTATTGACGTTGATTTCCCCCTCGGTACATTTATTTGCGTAACGGGCGTTTCGGGCGGCGGAAAATCCAGCCTGATTACCGAAACCCTTTACCCCATATTAAAACAACATTTTTACGGCTCGCACCAAAAACCATTGCCCTACAAAAGCATTAAAGGCTTGGAGCATTTGGATAAGGTGATTGAGATAGACCAAAGCCCCATCGGGCGTACCCCGCGTAGCAACCCTGCAACGTACGTAGGCGTTTTTCAAGACATACGCAACCTGTTTACCCAACTGCCCGAAGCCAAAATACGCGGCTATAAACCCGGTCGGTTCAGCTTTAACGTAAAAGGCGGCAGGTGCGAAACCTGCAAAGGCGGCGGTATGCGTTTGATTGAAATGAACTTCCTTCCCGATGTGTACGTGCAGTGCGAAGAATGCAACGGCCGACGCTACAACCGCGAGACATTGGAAGTGCGCTACCGTGGTAAATCCATCAGCGATGTGCTGGACATGAGCATTGAGCAAGCCTGCGAGTTTTTTGAAGGTGTTCCCTTCATTCTTCGTAAAATACAAACCATGAAGGATGTGGGCTTGGGCTACGTTACCCTTGGACAAAGCAGCACCACCCTTAGCGGCGGTGAAGCGCAGCGCGTGAAACTGGCTACCGAACTTAGCAAAAAAGACACGGGCAATACCTTCTACATTTTAGATGAACCGACTACAGGGCTCCATTTTGAAGACGTGCGCATCTTGCTTGATGTGCTAAACAAATTAGTAGAGCGCGGCAATACCGTGTTGGTGATTGAACACAATTTGGATGTAATAAAGGTTGCCGACCACATTATTGACCTTGGCCCCGAAGGCGGGCACCGTGGCGGACAAATTGTAGCCACCGGAACTCCCGAACAAATAGTAAAAGTAAAAGAAAGCTTTACAGGCTTATTTTTGAAGGAGGAGCTTTAGAATTTGAAGATTTGGTGATTAGTTGATTTAATTCACCCTGCTTTCATCTTCAAGAACAATATCATTAAGCGTTTTAGCAATGATATTTGCCTTTAAAGAGAGATAAAGACAGATTTCTTCTACCAACTCCCCATTTAGTTGGTTTGGGAATTCTATTGTTTTTATCTCACCCTCCCCAAGTTCCCATTCAAAATTAGTAAAATCATTATCCCGACAGGGGTATATATCAATCCATAAGTATAGCTTATCACTAGTATATTTGGTAAAATAGGCCTTATTTTCTTCATTACTGAATGAGTTATATTGAAAATGGACTGACAATTCAATACCCCGGTCATATTCATTTGCTTGCCTTCTTAAATAAAAGATTCTTAGTGCTGAATAAGGAATGTAAAGGCTTCCTATATCAAAGCTAGACTCCTTAAACGGTATAATTTTATCTCTTATACGGTTTCCAACTAAAGCCAATTCTTCAATTTCATCAAAACATTTTTGGAGTTTGACATCAAAATTTTCAAAAAATTTATTTAATTCTTCGTCAGATATTTTCATTGAAAATTGACTATTATTCCTTTTAAACCTAGCCATTATTACGCCATCACCACATTCTCCAAAGTAAATGAAAATGGAGTAGCAGATATACCCGGACCACCCCCAGTCATTACAATATCAGCAGAGGCTATACCCAACAAAGATAATTCAGTATTAACAGTACTAATTATTGCCGCATCCATCACCTGACCTTGCTCAACTTCAGAAACCACACCAATCCAAATTGTTGGCTTAAATTCAAAAACAGCCATTTGTCCCGGAGCAATACCCGTTTTTTGAGTAAATAACTTACCGTCTTTGTAAATTAAGGCATTAATTGCTCCTTGCGGCAAATCGTTCCGTATTTGTATTTGTTGCGGATTTGTTCCCGAACCCATTGCCGAAATAACATCACCCGAAGTATCCCTTATAACATGAAAAGCTTCACCGGGATTGGCCATAAGTTGCGGCAAATAATTACCATAGCTGTCAACAGCACTTGCAGTGCTATCCATTGGATAGGTAAAAGGGTGGTGAGCCCCCTGACCTAAATATTGAATCACTGTCCAAGCAATGGCTGTTTCTTCAAAATCAGTAGCTACGTTTTTAGAGAAAATTACGATTTCAGAGTTGTTTTGGTCGTTTGACCGATTAATCAAGTTTAGTTTAATTGCAATTGACATATATTTCAATTTTTTTACTTTTAGCAAGTATAATAAATAAAACCATACGGTATGTTAGTTGTACTGCTGCATCACAAATGGGGTTTGCAACTCACCTACAAGCCCCTTATCTTTGGCTTGAGTTCAAAACAAAACAACATCGCATGAAAATTGGTGTTCTTCTTTCAGGAAACGGCGTTTACGACGGTTCAGAAATACACGAGGCAGTATTAAGTCTTTTAGCAATAGATGAAGCCGGAGCAGAATGGATATGTCTTGCTCCCAACTACAACCAGCACCATGTAATAAACCACACTACAGGGCAGGAAATGCCTGAAACACGCAATATTTTAATTGAAGCCGCACGCATAGCTCGCGGAAATATAAAAGATATTGAAGGGTTTGACATCAATGAAATCGATGGTTTGGTGATGCCCGGCGGCTTTGGTGCTGCAAAAAACTTTACCCAATGGGCATTTAAAGGCGCCGAAGGCCCTATTAACCCATTAATTAAGGATTTTTTAGCACGTGTGATGCAAGCAGGCAAGCCCATTGCAGCCTTATGCGTATCGCCCGTTGTATTGGCAAAAGCTCTTGAGGGTAGCGGTACTCATCCCAAACTTACATTGGGTACTGATAAAGACCCGTCTCCTTACGACATCAAAGCTGACAGCGAAGGATTAGCGGCCATGGGTGCTCAACCACAAATGAAAACTATCAATGAAATTTTGGTAGATGAGGAAAATAAACTTATTTCGGCACCGTGCTATATGATGGAGGTGAGCATAAAACAAGTGCGCGCCAACGCTAAAATGGCTATTGACAAACTGATAGAAATGACCGGCACCAAATAAGGCATACAACTTGAAACTGTAAACAGAAAACTTAAAAACTGACATGAAAATAGCGATTGATTTTGACGGTGTAATACACGGATACAGCAAAGGCTACCAAGACGGCGAGTTGTACGACCCTCCGGTGCCAGGTGCTTCAGAAGCGTTGAAGAAGCTGAAAGAAAACGGCCATTATATTTACATTTTTACTACCCGTACCAATAAGATATTTAAGAAAAGTGGCGACGGTAAGGATGAGAAATACCAAGAACAACAGATAAAAGAATACATGGCCAAATATGATATTCCGTATGACAAAATATGGACGTTTGGCAAACCCATGGCTGATTTGTTTATTGACGACCGTGCTATAAACTTTGCAGGTAAATGGGATGAAACCGTAGAAACAGTTGCCAACTTTAAAACGTGGCTCGAAAAATAGTTAACAGCCTTTTGGTTTACCATAACTCAAAACTGTAAACAGATAACTTAAAACTGACTAGAATGAAGATAGCCGTAGATTTTGACGGAACGATAGTAGAAAACAAGTACCCTGCCATTGGCGAAGAGATGTTGTTTGCCTTTGCTACATTGGATGCGCTTAAAAAGAAAGGCCACCAATTGATTTTATGGACATTTAGGATTGGTAGCGAATTGGATGAAGCTGTAGAGTTTTGCCGCAAACACGGTATAGAATTTGAAGCTGTAAATGCAAATTACGAAGGTGAAGTATTTGACGCTGCCACACCGCGTAAACTTAATGTTGACTGCTTTATAGACGACCGTAACGTGGGAGGTTTTATAGGCTGGGGCAGAATTTACCAACTGCTTTGTCCTGACGGGCAAGATTTAGAAAAAATGGTATTAGACTACGACGCCCATACGAACTATACAAAGCACCGCAGCTTTAAAAAGCGGGTACTATATACCCTATCATCAAAAAAGGGCCTTTAAGGCCCTTTTTTGATGTATTTAAACAATGAATACTATTTCTTGCACCAATAAATTACTTCGCCTTTTGATAGTCGGTATTTCTCAACCATCTCAGCGGGCAACTCGGCAGTTAAATCTACAGGAATTACAGTAAATCCGGCAGCAGCAAGCTTATCAGGGTAATCTAACCCAAACAAACGAACGTGATCTTTTTGCCAGTAATGTTTTTCGCGGTCTTCGGGGCTGGTTATGCTTGGGTCTTCGTAAGTGGTTGCCCTTGTAGTGTCCAAAGGCACCTGCATCACTGCCCATCCGCCGGGTTTTAGCACACGGTATATTTCAGTCATTGATTTATGGCTGTCGTCAACGTGTTCTAACACGTGGTTACATAACACTGCATCAAAACGATTATCCTCAAACGGCATTTTGTGGATGTCCATTTTTACATCCGCCAACGGAGAATTTAAATCAGCGGTAAGGTAATTTAAGTTCGCCTGTTTGCGGAAGCGTGAGTAAAAGCATTGCTCGGGTGCTATGTGCAACAGGTTAATCTTATCGGTAAAAAAGTTTGTCTTTTGGTTTAAAAACAACCATAAAAGCCTATGTCTCTCCAACGAAAGACATTTGGGGCACAACACATTATCGCGGCGTTTTACGGCACCGTAGGGTAAAAGGTACTTAAAATTACCTTCGCAAACGGGACATTGTACTTTATCACCCTTTAAAAAAAGGGGCGAGAATTTGTTAAAAACGTAGCTAAACCTAATCAATACGGGCCGTGGCACATTGCGCATCAGCCAGGTAATAAAATCTTTCATGCTTTTTGCAAAGATGCAAAGAAACCACAAATACTAAAGCCCCAAAGTATTAATTTATAAAGTGCCTTACTCCAAAATTAAAACGTATGCCTGCACCCGGATAAAAATCACCTTGGTCTATTAGCGGAAAGAATAATCTTGCCTCAGCAAAGGCATAAGAATTCATATTAAATTTTCTGGCCATACCAAATCCTGCGGTAACATCAAGCAAACCAAAGTGCGTACCTTGATAATCGTATTCGTAGCTCGTTGGTAGTTTTACAGAATTATCTATTTCTTCTTTTACAGTTGTTAAAGAAAGCATGTAACTAATTATATTATAGTACTGCCAAACATCATCAAATTCAGTATTTGCAAAACAACTTTTTCGCTCATAACCTAGAGAAAGTACCGAGCTTGTTGCTGTCCGTTTTATATTGTATTCAGTACTTAATGAGGTATTTGGGTCATAAACAAACACTTTATCATTCTCAGGAGAATGTTTCCTGCCAAATCTATAATTGATTGTAAAAGACCTCATTTTCTTTTCGTTAATAAACTTCCCGATTTGAAAATCAACACCCAAACCACCTTTTACAGATTGGTCGCCCCTTCCAAATGCAGCTTCAATTCCTTTAACCAATAAGCCACCTTGTATAAAAGTTTGGCCTTTTGAAACGAAACACAGAAAAACTAATCCAAAAAATACGATATACTTCTTCATTGGGTTATTTGCTTAAAATAAGTTTAACACTACGGAAATCAACTGCCTCGTCAATAAACTTCAGCAGGTCTTCCCATTTATCTTTACTATGAAAATTACCCTTATACACTTTTTCTAAATGTATTTTAAGGGTAGAGCCTTCCAGTTTGGCGGTTGACACAAAACTTCCGGTTTCGTTCTCAACATTGCGGTTCAATGCGTCAATGCTTGATACCTGCATACCACCGGGTATTACCAGTTCTATATCGTATACAAACGACCTTGAATAAGGAAACACAATATCCCCTTGACGCTCGCGGTCATCTTTGTCGTTCAACTCAATCTGACCGTCAATAAACTCACCAATCTTTAAGATATAAACATTGCCCCCGTTGCTATCTAGCAAATCCACCAAGCGGTATTCCTCATCAAAAATTATATCGGGTTGTCCAACTTCAAGTCCGTTTTGCTTAATAGTCAACTTATCATGCGATGCCATAACATAGTCACTTCGTAAATCACGTTTGGCGTTCTTTTGGGCTATTTTGCTATACCTGTCAACAATCCCTTTTTGTATCCTGGCTTCTTCTTCATCCAAAAAGTTATCATCTCTAAGTGCTGATTTTTCGTAAACAAAGCCGTTGGCAAACATCCTCTCCGTCTTAAACTGTTCTTTCACTTTTTCAAAGTAGTTTTCGTATGAAAAAGTGCGAGCCTTAAAACGGTAGCGGGGCATTCCTTTAAGATGAGTATTACGGGCAACTTTCAGTGTATCTAAATCATCTTGAAACTCGGCTTTAATCTCAAACTTAAATTGGTTATCGGCAGGCTTAGTAACAGCAATGCTGTATTCATCCAATTTAATTCTTCGACGAGACGATGCCGGTTTAATCTCATACAGTTTAATTCCCTCAAAAGCGGGGTTTACTTCACCGGGTTGGGCATAAAAGTCACAATCCGTATAAATTACTTCCTCACCATCAATGTTCATTTTAATACCCCATATCAAATCTTCTTTACTTACCAACGCATCCATGCCCCCCGCCGACGATGGCACCCCGGCAATAAGGGTGTAGTCAATCAGGCGTTTGCGGCAAATCTTCACCATGTACATCACAAAGTCAGAATTATTTAAAGCTACATCATATGGTGCTTCATCACTGAAACGGGCTATTTGAAATAATTTAGTGGTGCGGTAGTGGTTGTAAAAAGCTTCAATAAATTCCCTGTTACCCTTTATTTTTTTACCTTGGGTTTTGTAAAATTTATAATAAATATCGCCGGTAGCTTCTTTACTATCCTTTAAAAATTTATGAGCAATTTTTTTAATATCCTTTTCATTTACCGCTGTTTTTAGTTTGTTTTTACGGTCAATCAATTTTTCCGTTTTCTTTTTCTCGCGGTTATTGGCAAACGTAATTTCGTACTTAATGGCCGGTAGGCTGGCAAAGGGTTCGCTAAACTCCTCTTCTTTTAGTCGGTCGCGCATTCCGTCTTTAAAAACCCACAACCTCCTTTTGCGTTTTTTGCTGTCACCTTCTTCAATTTCAGGCGCACCGTTCAACGAGCGAAAATTCAGGTAAAAGTTACGACCTAAATCAAACGACACCTTTTGTCCGGCAACAGGTACATCGTCGTGCAATAATTTTGCATTACCAAACGACCCTGTATAACCGGCATCGTACACAATAGAAAGACCCACTTTAACCCATGTAAAAGGCCACACCAACGCCGTCAAGGGATCAGTCCAATGAAAATAGTTACGGTTAAAACGCATGGCATCAAACGAGTACACATCAATAATATCTCCGGGCTCAAGACCGGGTATTGCAAGTTTTTTATATTGGGTAATACTTACATTAGCTCCTAAAAACAAATTTGGAATGTTCTCTTTTACCTCTATTGCTTCATCCAAATCCACCATTGTCCTTGTGCCGTCAGGCTTTTGGATATAAATTTCAACAATATCCCCCTCATCAAAATAATATTCAGAGTAGGTTTCAACGGCATACTTATCTTGTAGTTTAATTTTGGTTCTAAAAAAGAAATGCAGGTACCCGATGTTGTTCCATGGGTTCACATCACCCTGATAATGCATTTTTCTACCCAACACCACCATCGATTCGTTTTTCCACTTTTCGGGCACATCGTTCGACTCGAAAACCTCATCATCAAAGGCATCTTCTTTAATATACTGCTTAAACAGTTCTTTTCTTTCTTGTTCAGAGTATGGAAGTCGTTTCCTGCTAAACTGGGCATTTGCACTTACGGCAACAGCAAGCACCAGCAATAATGTATATAGTATTCTCTTCAGCATTTTACTTAGTGTTTGGTGGGGTTATTTAGTTAAAACAATATAGCTGTCATAAAAATCAGTCAGCTCATCAACGGCCTCATTCCAAGCCCTTATTTGGCCGCGGTGCAAATAGCCTTTTGGCAACGATATTTCTTTGGTGTAAACAATACTATTACCTTGTTGTGTATAGGATAATTTAAACTCAAAATAATCATTGGTAATGCTCAGCGCCGCAGGTAACGAAGCCACTTTGTATCCGGCAGGGATAGCAATGGTTGAAGTTTTAACCGTATGTTTTTTATGCAAAAACGAATAATGCGTTAACCGTGCTGTATCAATTCGGTAGTTAGCCCACTCACGGTCCCAGTCGGTGTTTACAAACAGCTTTTTACCCTCTTCAATCACTCGGTTACGAGCCTCTATGTTGTACGAAATTTCAAACGGCTGGCTGCGCTCCCCAAAATCGGTATGATTCATACCTGACACTGACAGGTTAAAATCATTGTCATTTAAAAAGCCGCGCAATGCACGTTCGCGTTCATCAAGGCGCATATTGTCATAAGAGCGTATCACATTTGTTTTGCTCTCGCCATGATATACACGCTTTACAGTACCCTTCACCAATTTATTATCAATAGTAAAGTTCTCAGTTTTAATCACCTTGTTATGCAAATGGTCAAACTCAGGCACTGAGTCAACAATGTATTTTTCTCCGTCTTCAATCACCACCCTGCGTCCTTGTATGCGTTTGGCATAATCACCAAACGAAACAAAACTTTCTGTACCGTCTAAGAAATAGCGTTTGTTTTTATCGGTACTATCAGGATATACCACGCAAATCATGTGGTTGGCCGCTGAAAGGCTTGGCGTAGTTCCGTCGTAGGCTATACGGTCAGTCCCAATCCAAGTTAGGCGGGCATCATACCCAACTGATTTCAGCATCTCTTTGGTAAGGTTGGCCATACCTTTACAATCACCATAACGTTTGTTAAACACGCTTTGGCAATCATCAGGCACAAACCCGGCAAGCCCGTCTTCAAAAGCTATGTAGCGAATGTTATCCTGTACCCAGTAAAATATGGCCGATATTTTTTCCTCATCGGTAGTTTTATCCGCAATCAGTTTCTCAGCAGTTTTCTTAATGTCTTCCTGCTTGTTGTCCATCTTTTGGGTAAGTGTGTTATACCACGAGTACAAATCATCGGTATTACGCATCAAACTGGTGGTATCAGAACCGTTTGTGTAGCTTTTGCAAAGCACCAATAAATGCGGTATGCTGTGCGAAGGGCCATAGTTATATGGCTCACGCTTCATAGCAGGCATATTTTTAACTATGTAGTTAATGGTTTTGGTGTTGCCTGATGAGCTTGATTTAGTCTTTTTCTTCTTTTTCTTTTTTGAGGTTTTTTTCTTCTTTTTCTTCGATTTACTGTCACCATCGTCCTCATCTTCCTCTTCTACATCATCAGCCGGTGCAGGAGGAGCTCCTTCTGTACGGGTAATCTCATACCCGTCAAAGTTCATCTCTATCAATTCTACATCCAACCCTTCGGGAATTTCGAAAGACACTATCTTCTCTTTAACAAAATAGTCTTCTGAAAAATATACCGAAGTTAGGTAGCGGTAATCACGATAGTTCAGGTTGTAATCCAATTGAACACTATTTCCTAAAACGTAGGTAGGGATTGACATTACCGCCATTTTTTCATCCGAATGGAAAATACCGGCATCCTCATAGTTTTTAGTTACCGCAGGAACTATAAACCTTGAACTTGGAGTTTTTGCATACTGACCTCCGACACCTGAAACGGATGTTGTTCCGTCATAAAATATCACGTGGTCGTAGCTTAGGTTATCATTTAGCGCAACTACATCTACCAAGTGTTTTTCATCAATGGTAACGCCTGTTTTCTCCCAGTCAGATTCATCGGTATCTATATTTTTTAATACTTGCTCTACCGTTTTTTCATCAAAACGTTTAGAGGTACGTATACCGTTAATATAGGTTACCCTCGCCCCTGCAAACCCCTTACTGCCACCGTAATCATCGTTATCTCTTTTAATCTTTTTCTTCTTCTTAGATGTTTTGTTGTTATCAGCCTTTTTCAGCTTTCCTTCATCCACATTAAATGTGTAAGTAACCTGCCAAGAGCGGTACAAAAAGTCTTCGTCAGGGTATTTTGCCTTAAGACGGTCGCCTTCTTCAATCATGTCTTTCGACACAAAATTGTACTCCATCGGCCGGAAGAAGTAACTTGCAGGAAGGATGTAGGTCTGGTAAGAACAAGAACTAATGAACAACAGTACCGACACTGTTGCCAAAATTGTAAATAGTCTCCTCATAGGTTAATAGATCGTTTTCAAAGAGGTAGCGAATCACTACAATAGTGCAACTACCTCAAAGTTTTGCAATAATAATTTATTTGTGTTAGCTGATTTGTTAAGTCATCAATCGTTTATCGAAAACTTTAAAATATTGGTTATGCACAATAAACCAGTTTAATAGGGCAAACCAATTGTTATTTTGTTAATTTTGTAATGAAAAAATGGGCAAACGTTTCACATACCTGCTTGCCATTATCGGGCTAATGCTGTTGCTGGCGCACCAGTTGGTACCCCATTGCCATTGCCCTGAGCCGGATACACGTGAAGCCTGTGAAACTCCCCATGAAGATTTTGACTGGCTAAGTAAAATTTTCGGCACTGATATTGGCACCAACCACTTAGAAACCTTTGAGGTTGTAAAAGTACAAAACGTTACCCCGCAGATACTGGCGGCCTTGCAAGTGTTTGTGCTGCCTAAAATGTTTTACGCACCCAGTCCTCAACTTCAAACCACAAATTATACTTGCATATTGTTTGTGCCCACCCTTCTTAAAGGGCACATTGCAGCATTATCATTGCGGCCTCCGCCAATAGCCTGATTTTCTCTTTCATAATTTAATGGTGCTGCACTATCGTGCGGACACACTATTCATTTGATTTTTAAAATTTTATGATTGACAGGATTATTGCATATTCCATAAAAAACAAGTTGGTTATTGCCCTGCTGATGTTGGGGTTAATAGCTTGGGGTACAGTTTCGCTGATGAACCTGCCCATTGATGCCGTGCCAGACATCACCAACAATCAGGCACAAATTATTACCTCGTCGCCCTCATTGGCAGCACAAGATATTGAAAGGCTGGTAACCTTCCCTATCGAACAAACGATGGCCACCATACCCGGCATTGAAGAAATGCGTTCCTTTTCTCGTTTCGGCCTTTCGGTAGTTACTGTTGTTTTTAACGATGATATAGATATTTACTGGGCGCGGGAACAAATAAACCAACGCCTCACATTAGCCCGTCAACAAATACCTGCCGCCGCAGGAATACCTGAAATGGCACCGGTAACTACAGGCTTAGGCGAGATATTCCAATACACGATACAACCCCAAAAAGGGTTTGAGGATAAATACGATGCAACAGAACTGCGCACCATACAAGACTGGGTGGTACGCCGCCAATTGTTAGGAGTTGAAGGTGTGGCCGATGTAAGCAGTTTCGGCGGGCTATTGAAGCAATACGAAATTGCTATTGACCCTGATAAGTTGAGGAGTGCCAATATTACCATAGACGAAGTGTTTGCAGCATTGGAGCGTAACAACCAAAATACTGGCGGGGCATATATTGATAAAAACCCAAACGCTTGGTTTATACGCAGTGAAGGTTTGGTAGGCACAATGGCCGATATTGAAAAAGTGGTTATTAAAAACACCCCCGGCGGCCAGCCTATATTGATACGAAATGTAGCCAATGTGCAAATGGGGCACGCAGTACGATACGGCGCACTTACCCGAAACGATGAAGGAGAAGCGGTTGGAGCAGTAGTATTAATGCTGAAAGGTGCCAACTCATCAAAAGTGATTGACAGGGTAAAAGAACGCATCGCCCAAATTGAAAAAACACTACCCGACGGATTAAAAATTGTTGCCTACCTCGACCGTACGAAACTGGTAGATAACGCCATAGGTACCGTAACTAAAAACCTTGCTGAAGGTGCTTTGATAGTAATTTTTGTGCTGGTATTGCTGTTGGGCAACCTGCGTGCAGGATTAATTGTAGCATCAGTAATACCCTTAGCTATGTTGTTTGCCGTGGGGATGATGCAGTTGTTCGGCGTATCGGGTAATTTGATGAGCTTAGGTGCTATCGACTTTGGGTTGATTGTGGACGGAGCTGTAATTATTGTAGAAGCCACCATGCACCATTTGGGGGTAAGAAACCTGCAACGCAAACTCACCCAAGCCGAAATGGACGATGAGGTGTATCATTCAGCCAAAAAAATACGGAATGCCGCCGCCTTCGGAGAAATCATCATCTTGATTGTGTACCTGCCCATACTTGCCTTGGTAGGTATAGAGGGGAAAATGTTCGGCCCTATGGCACAAACGGTATCGTTTGCCATTTTAGGAGCGTTCATTCTCTCTCTTACCTATGTTCCGATGATTTCGGCACTATTTCTCAGCAAAAACGTATCCAACAAACGTACCTTTTCTGATAAACTGATGGACTTTTTCCAACGCTTATACAGTCCTGCCATCAAGTTTGCCCTTAAAAGAAAAGCACTGGTTATCACCAGCTCCGTCGTTGCCCTTGCAGGAGCACTAATACTGTTTATAAACATGGGCGGCGAGTTTATCCCCTCGCTAGACGAAGGCGATTTTTCAGTAGAAACAAGGGTACTTACAGGTTCATCGTTAAGCCACACTATCGAAATAAGCCAAAAAGCCGCAGGCATACTAAAAGCGAAGTTTCCCGAAGTAAAAGAAGTGATAGGGAAAATTGGTTCGTCGGAAATACCTACCGACCCCATGCCCATTGAAGCTTGCGACATGATTGTAGTGCTGAAAGACCGCGACGAATGGACGAGTGCGGAAACCCGTGATGAACTGGCTGAAAAAATGGCAAAGGAACTGGAGGCCATCCCCGGGGTGAGTTTCGGGTTTTTGCAACCCATACAAATGCGGTTTAACGAGCTAATGACCGGAGCAAGGCAAGACGTAGTAATTAAAATTTACGGCGAAGACCTTGATAAACTTACTGAGTATGCTGAAAAAACAGGAAAACTGGTAGCACAAGTGCAAGGTGCGCAAGACATTTATGTGGAGAAAGCTACCGGCTTGCAGCAAATGGTGGTGAATATAGACCGCGAAGCACTGGCACGCTACGGCCTTGATATTGAAACCGTAAACCGTGCCTTACGGGTAGGTTTTGCGGGAGAAGCCGCCGGGCAGGTTTTTGAAGGCGAACGCCGTTTTGATATGGTGGTGAGACTGGACAAAAACAATCGGCAAAATATTGAAGATTTGAAAGGATTATATGTTCCTGCCCCCAACGGGCAAAACGTACCCCTTGAACAGATTGCAGACATTGATTTTGTGAGCGGCCCCAACCAAATACAACGCGACGATGCCAAACGCCGTATTGTGATTGGCTTTAACGTGCGCGGACGGGATGTACAAAGCATTGTAGAAGAAGTGAAAGCAAAAATGGAAACCCAAGTAAAATTCTCACCGGGTTATTATGCCACCTACGGCGGTACTTTTAAAAACTTTGAAGAGGCACGCAACCGCCTTGCCATTGCTGTTCCCGTAGCTTTACTACTCATCTTCGTACTGCTGTATTTCACCTTTCACTCCATCGGGCAAAGCCTGCTTATATTCACAGCCATTCCCTTTTCGGCTATTGGCGGTGTTTTGGCATTGTGGCTGCGCGATATGCCCTTTAGTATCTCGGCAGGTGTAGGGTTTATCGCACTGTTTGGGGTAGCCGTATTAAACGGTATCGTGTTGATTGGAGAGTTTAACCGACTGAAAAAAGAAGGATATACCCAACTCAACCGCATTATATTAAAGGGTACCGCCGTACGCTTGCGCCCCGTTATTATGACTGCTTTAGTGGCTTCTTTAGGCTTTTTACCCATGGCACTTTCAAACTCATCGGGTGCAGAAGTACAAAAACCACTTGCCACCGTAGTAATAGGCGGGCTTATTACTGCTACCTTATTAACCTTGTTAGTCCTGCCTGTGCTATACAGCCTCTTTACTAAATCCTCATTCACTAAAAAACTTCCAGTTACCCCCGCAATAACTTGTCTTGCATTGGCTTTGATTCCATTTACAGGCGCAGCCCAAACTCCGCTTACGCTTGAAACGGCCATTAACACTGCCCTGCAAAACAATTATGGCATACAGGCATCAAAGCAAGAAGTTACTCATCGGCAGCTGCTCAAAAAAACAAGCTCTGATATTGGGAAAACTAACATCAACGTAATGTTAGGGCAGTATAACAGTATCCAAACCGATAATAACATTACAATTAGCCAAACACTGCCCTTCCCTACGGTATTGGGCAAGCGGGCACAATTAGCTACCGAAACGGTAAAAAGCAGCCAATTGCAATTATCAGCCAACGAAAACAGCCTTGTAAAAGCTGTAAAACAAACGTGGCATGAAATAGTGTACCTGCTGGCTAATGAAAAGCTTTTGGTTGAACAAGACAGCTTGTACAAAGGGTTTGTCCAAACGGCTTCAGCACGTTATGCAGCCGGAGAAACCAACTTGCTTGAAAAAACCACCGCCCTTGCCCGACAAGGACTTGCCACCGATGCACTGCAACAACACCGTGCACTGCTAAACAGCAAATACACGTATTTACAACTGTTGCTAAACACCCCTGATAGTCTGCAATTTCCTGCGGTTTCGTTTGAAGCAAAAACAGGCAGTACCCTTGCCGATAGCAACCAATTGCACAAAAACCCTTTGCTGCAATGGTGGCAACAGCAACAAGTAATTGCATATAAACAAAAACAAGTAGAGGGGGCATTGTTACTACCCGATATTACCATCGGCTACTTTAGCCAAACGCTTATCGGTACGCAAACCATTGGCGGAAACTCGGTATTCTATGGTAGCGAAAAGCGGTTCACCGGTATGCAGGTGGGAATAAGCATTCCCTTGTGGTTTGCCCCGCAAACAGCTAAAGTAAGGGCTGCTGAAACGCAACAGCTTATCAGTCAAACACAATACAAACAGGCTGAACTTGAACTAAACACAGGGTATAAACAAGCTGTTTTGGAGTTTACTAAAAGCAAAACCTCGTTGGATTACTACACAAACACTGCTTTGCCCAATGCGCAGCTTATTATGGAGCAAGCCCAAAAAGCATGGAAAAGCGGTGAAATAGGTTATGTAGAATACCTGCAAAGCCTATCGGCAGCTATTGAGATAAAACAAAACCATTTACAGGCTTTGAATAATTACAACCAAGCAGTAATTGAAATTGAATACCTGCTGGGCATTAAATAACGTTTACCACCATGAAAATTAACAAGATAGTATATATAGCAACGTTCATCACACTATTGGGTGCCTGTAAAAACTCGTCAACAGAAGGTGCAAAAGAAGCAGATACCCACGCGGATGAACACGAACACGGCAGCCATATTGAACTAACTGCCGAGCAAGTTAAAAATGCGGGCATTGTGTTGGGCAGTATCGAGATGCGCCAACTTAGCGGCACGATAAAAGCCACCGGCGTTTTGGATGTCCCCCCGCAAAACCTAGTATCGGTTACGGTTACATTGGGAGGATTTTTACAACATACCGAGTTGTTGCAAGGTATGCAAGTGAGCAAAGGGCAAGTAATCGCTACCCTTAAAAGCAACGAGTATATACAACTGCAACAAGATTATATAGAAAACCGCAGCAGGCTTGAGTTTTTAGAAGCTGAATACAAAAGGCAGGAGCTATTGGCCAAAGACAATGTAAACGCTTTGAAAACCCTGCAACAATCAAAAGCTGATTACGAAGGCACAAAGGCCAAAGCGCAAGGATTAAGAGCAAAACTGCAAATGGCAGGAGCTCCGCTTCAACAAATTGAAAAGGGAGACATTAGTGCGGTGTTAAACATCACATCGCCCATCAGCGGTTACGTAACCCAAGTAAATGTTAGTTTAGGCGCATTTATAAGTCCCGGTGTTGAGATGTTTAGAATTATTGACACTAAACACCTACACGCCGAAATACGTGTGTTTGAGCGTGACCTGTCAAAAATTAAGCTGGGTAATTTGGTGCATTTCAGCATTGCCCACGAAACTACCGACCGCAAAGCCCATGTATATCTTATCGGCCGCGAAATTGAGCAAGACCGCACCGTACGCATTCATTGCCATTTGGATAAAGAAGACCCTGAGTTGTTGCCCGGTATGTTTATTACCGCCACCGTTGAAACCCAAAGCGGTACGTTGCCTTCGCTGCCCAACGAAGCTGTAGTGGCCTACGAAAACAAGAAATACATTTTTGCTTTTGAGGGGACTAAAAAAGAGGGGGATGCAGAGATGAACGAGTATGCAATGATTGAGGTCACCTCAGGATTAAGTGAAAACGGTTTTACCGAAGTACAATTACCGACCAAAACGGATATGAAAGAGTTGAAAGTGGTAACCAAAGGTGCCTACGCATTGCTTGCCAAACAATTTAACAGCGAAGAAGGCGGGCACGGACATTAATACATCATACGGCAGGCACTTACTCTAACAGGTAATTTTGGTGCTTGCCGTATTTTTCTAAAATACGGATGCTTGAGGAGCTGATGTGCTCGAATTGCGGGTCGCTGAAAAGACTTACCACTTTCACTTCGGGCATAAAATCCTGCATATAGCGGTACTGCTTCATTTCGTACTTTAAATCCTCGGTGTTCCGTAAGCCGCGAATCAACGTTACATCATACCCCAACGACTTTACAAAATCAGTAATCAGTCCGTCATACTCTTCAATTTGCCTGAAAGAGATGGTTTGCGGCACTGGCCATTTAGCATTGTTCTTTTCAAGGTTTTTGCCAAAAGCAATAATCACCTTATCAAAAATCTGCTCGGCCTTTTGCAAAATATTGTAATGCCCTTTGTGAAAAGGATTAAAACTGCCCGCATACACCCCTATTGAGGGTTTGCGGTTGGCTACATAAGAAATCAGATTGTTTAGTTTACCGTCAATATTAAACTGTTGCAGCACCCTAATCCTTTCAGGGCGGTACAATTTCCAATCGGCGTATTGAAACTCTTTAAAAATCTTGTTTTCGTAATCAAGTAAGCCCTCAAACGGTTTATCAAAAACAGCGATATCCGCTTTTTGAAACACTGCCGATAACGGCGAAGTGGTTTCATGGGTTTGTGTATCAGCTATTATCAGCTCTACTTCTTCTTTAACTTCCTTAGGCCCGTTAAATACTTCTTTAAACAACCGCTTTGATTTCAGCTCATTATCCAACGCCTTGGGGTTGTAAATTATATCATGAAAAACGGCACTCAAAAAAAGAACATCGTTATCTAGTGCGCCGTAGCGTTTAAAATACTCCAGTATCTCAATCACATGATCAAGCGTGTGATAAAACCTTTGGGGTTCATCATAACGGTTAATCAGCGTAGCATCAACTCCAAGCGCTGCCAGCCTTTCTTCAATATACTTGCGGGTTATTCCTGTCATACCGCTTATTTTATTTTCCAAATAGCAACTGTGCGGTTTTTTGTCGTTGCACTTTACCGCTGTCAGTCAATACAAAATCAGCTATGTAAAAAAATTGTTTGGGCACCTCGTACCGCTCTAAGTAGCTGCGCAAATCAACTTTGGCCTCATACTCATCCATTGCAGGCAACGGGTTACCCTTTATTATGGCAATCAGTTTTTGTCCTAACTCTTCATCGGGCACATACCAAGCAAAACTATCTCGCCCTGCCAATTGCTTCAAACTGGCCAACGCCGATTCAACCTTTTCCAATTGAATCTTTACCCCGCCTGAGTTTATCACATTATCCATCCTGCCCAAAATCTCAAAACTCCCGTCGGGGAATATACGCACACGGTCGCTGGTTACAATATCAGCATATCCTGTTATCACCCCGTTTATTACCAAACGCTCTTCCCTATCCTTACTCACCTGCACCGATTTTAGCGGCACGTATCGTGGTGTAGTTCCTACCCCGTTTAGCTTACGCAAAGCAATATGGGTGTAGGTTTCCGTCATTCCGTAAGTATGGTAAAACTCAGGGTCAAGGTCGGTAAATCTCCTTGCCCAATCGTTGTTCATAGTAGCCCCGCCCACCAGTATTTTTTTAAACCTGTTAAGTTTCTGCACCGATACCATATCGTAGCCGGTCAAAATATGGTGCATTTGCAGGGGCACAAACGAGGCAAAGGTGTAATCGTGTTGTAGTGAAAGTTTCTCCATTGGGTTGCCTGATGGCTCAACCACCTCAACAGGAATGTTGGCCAAAAGGGCACGCACCAGCATCATTAGTCCGCCTGCCGTGTGAACCGAAAGGCACAGAAAAATCTTATCTGCCGATGTAACACCTAATACACTAAGAGTTTGCTGCGCACTTTGCTCCATCAGTTTGCGCTTCCAAACTATCGGCTTGGGGGTACCCGTACTGCCTGACGTGTGAATGGTAAATTCCTGCCTGCCCTGCAACCATTGTTGCGCAACGTGCAAAGCAACCCCTTGATTGGGGCTCAAATCACCTTCAAACAAAAAGTCAGAATCAGCAAGCTGAGAAAACGGTATGTTGTTATTTCCTAAGACTAAATAAGGCACACGTTTCTTTCTATTTTACCGATTGAGCCACCAAATCGGCTAGTTTATCGGCCTCTTCAAAGGTATTATAAATATGGAAGGATACCCTGTGGAAATTAAGCCCGTTTTCGGGAACATAGCGTAAACGCATACCTGCTTTGTTGGCTATCCCCGTAAACTCTTCGCCCGGTAACGATGGCATGGTAAAGCTCACCACCGAACCTCTTGACATTGCTTCTGCGGGGGTGGTAAGCACCACTTTCCCTTCTAATTCCTGCATCCGTTTATAAAAATGAGATGCCAAAGCGGTTATACGCTGATTTATTTTCTCACGTCCTATTAACTCATGAAACTCAACGGCTGCCACCACCCCTTTATACAAAGGCGCACTCATAGAGCCATAATAGTAACGGTGTGCGTTATCTACATACCCTTTCAGTTCAGGCGGGTTGCTTAGCAAACTCCAGCCGGTATCACAATATCCGCCTACCCATTTGGCTTGTATGTCGTTCAGCTTTTCATGCTTCACATACAAAAAGCCTGTACCCTTTGGGCCAAGCATCCATTTGTGGCAGCAGCTAGCATAAAAATCGCAGCCCATATCGTTCAAATCAAGCACCAACATACCGGGCCCGTGAGCCCCGTCAATAAAAGAGTAGATACCCTTTTCTTTTGCCAACGTGCAAATTTCTTTAGCAGGTAATATTTGTCCTTGAGTACAAGGTATATGAGGCACAGCTATCACCCTTGTTTTTTTAGTGATGAGTGCATTAATACGGTTTAGGTTTTCGGCAGCCGTATCGGCAAGCTGAAGTACCTTTAGCACAATACCGTCAATTTTAGCACGGTTTAGCCACGGCAAGGCATTGCCCACATGTTCGTGGTTGGTAATTATTACCTCATCGCCTTTTTTCAAATCCAATCCCCAGCAAACTATGTTAATGCCTTCGGTAACATTTCGGGTAAGGCATATTTCATCGTCTTTGCAGCCTGTAAATCTTGCCAATGCAGGCACTGCATCTTCCCATCCCCCGTACTTTCCTGTACGGTCAACCTCAAGCATGGTAGTGTACTGGCTTTCAATAACACTATACGGCGATGGGCCCATAGTACCGTTATTCAAATAGGAGATTTTATCATCCAACGGAAAATTATTACGCACTAATCTCCAAAAATTTTCATCATCGGTTGCGGGCACACCGCTTAAATCAGTATAGTTATTCCCGCTTCCCAGCCGGGGCAAGAGTAGCGCCCCTGCGGTGGCAATAGCACTTCTTGTTATAAATTTTCTTCGGTTAGTGTTCATGGTTTCCGTTTATCAAACCTACATTAAGTACACATTTTTTCAAAAAAAATTCTACCGACGTGTGTATTTTTAAAAACCCGCCTTATATTTGAGAATAAACGAACGGTAGTTTTTTTAAACTTATAAACTGATAATAAAGGGATTGATGACTTTTAAAGGGTCTCTTTAGAGCAAACGTGGAAATAAGCTCTATACATATCTGCCTGATAGATGATGATGAGATACAAAATTTCATCAATGAGAAAGTTATTCAACGTTTCATACCCAATACTACCATCACTAAATACCTTAATGCTCAGCTGGCTATAGAACATTTGAAGGCCGGTTCTCTTAAACCCGATGTTATTTTGCTTGACATTAATATGCCCATTATGAACGGATGGGATTTTTTAAATGTGTTGCACAAAGAAAATCTGGAATATATCGGTGATAATAAACAGATTACTATCTACATTTTATCTTCGTCAAAAGACCCTTCTGATATCGAAAAAATGAAAGAATACCCTATTCTTAAAGGCTTCTTTCACAAACCTTTAAACCTTACCAGCCTGCAAACCTTATTGGATGATAGGAAATAATGCCTAAAGTGGCTTGATTACCTATGTTTTAAGGCAAACTTTTTTAAATTCGCAGCGCGCTTAAGGGGGCACACTTTTACACATCTGCCTCGGTAGTTTTTTAATACTTTGATTTTGCCCTTTTTGATTTGATTGATATTTAACTGAATGATTATGAAATACAACGTTTTAGGAATTATGTCGGGCTCTTCGATGGATGGGGTTGACCTTGCTCTTTGTGAGCTACAAGAAGATGGCGGCCAATGGGCTTACCGCATCGTAGAGGCTGAAACCGTTCCGTACGATTCTAAATGGCGCATTCGCCTTTCGCAACTGCGCAAGCAAACACCTGCCATTTATGCCAAAACCGATACATTTTACGGCTTATACCTTGGTTCGCTGGTAAACCAGTTCATAAAAAAACACAACGTAAAAGTTGATTTAATTGCTTCACACGGCCACACCGTATTTCACCAACCTGAAAGTGGTTTCACTGCACAAGTAGGTGCAGGTTCATCATTACACGGTTCAACAGGTCTACCGGTTGTCTCTGATTTCAGAACGGTGGATGTAGCCCTTGGCGGCCAAGGCGCTCCTTTAGTTCCAATGGGAGACACCCTTTTGTTTGCTAATTACGATGCTTGCCTAAACCTAGGCGGCTTTTGCAACATAACAGCAAAACGCAACGGCTCACTTACTGCTTTTGATATTTGCCCCGGTAACATCATATTAAACCGTATTGCCCGCAATCTTGGAAAAGATTACGACCACAACGGAGAAATAGCACTGAGCGGAAGCATTAACTACGACTTGTTGAAAAAACTGAACGAACTGCCTTTTTACACTAAAACCGGTGCTAAATCATTGGGACGTGAGTGGATTAACAGCGAGTTTTGGCCAATTGTACGTGACTATGAAAAAGCCAACAAGCAAGAGGATTTGATGAAAACCCTTGCCGACCACGTTGCCGGACAAATTGCCAAAGCCATTGACGCCCTTACCGATAACCAACCCGAAGGCTATAAAATATTGGTAACCGGCGGCGGTGCATACAACGAGGCTCTTATCGACCTTATGCGCACCCATAGCGATGCTGAGTTTGTGATACCCGAGGATAAAAACATAATTGAATACAAAGAGGCTCTTATTTTTGCACTGTTAGGATTGTTGCGCGTTAAAAACCAAACAAACGTATTGTCAGCAGCAACAGGCAGCAAAGCCGATAATATCGGCGGCGCTTTGTATGGCAATTTTTCGTCGCTTATTTAATTAACAATTACCCGAACACACTAAATATATTACGGAGATGATGTACAATGAATCGCTGAAAAGCCTGCTTGAGAAGTTTCAAAGCAAAAGGCCTGAAATAGTTTTTGAATGGAAAGACAGTGAAACCGAAGCCGAAGGCTGGGTGGTTATTAACTCACTGCGTGGCGGAGCATCCGGTGGCGGAACGCGTATGCGCAAAGGACTTAACAAATACGAGGTTGAGTCGCTTGCCAAAACTATGGAAGTTAAATTTTCAGTATCAGGCCCTCCTATCGGTGGTGCAAAATCAGGTATCAACTTCGACCCTGCCGACCCTCGTAAAAAGGGTGTGCTTGAGCGTTGGTACAAAGCGGTAACCCCATTGCTAAAGTACTACTACGGTACCGGCGGCGATTTGAACGTGGATGAAATACACGAGGTTATCCCAATGACACAAGCCAACGGGGTACGCCACCCGCAAGAATGTGTGGTAAAAAGCCACTTAAAAATTACTGACCCTGCTGAACAAGGCCGTCGTATAGAAAACCTTGTAAGTGGTGTAACTAAAGTATTGGACGATGAACGCTTTAGCCCTGATTTGAGCAAACCATACACCGTAAGCGATATGATTACCGGCTGGGGTGTTGCTGAAGGCGTGCGCCATTTTTACCACCTGTATGGCGGTGTTTTAAACTACAAAACTGCTGTTATACAAGGTTGGGGTAATGTGGCTGCTGCTGCTGCTTATTATCTTGCCAAAAACGGTGTAACTATCGTGGGTATTATCGACCGCGACGGCGGTTTGATTAAACAAGAAGGTTTCACTTTTGATGAAATCCGTCATTTGTTCTTAACCCGCGACGGAAACAAACTAAGCGCACCTAATATGCTTAGCTTTGAGGAAGCCAACGAGCAAATATGGAAGCTGAAAGCTGAAATATTTATCCCCGGTGCTGCATCAAGGCTGGTAAGCAAAAAGAATATGGACGACCTTATTGAAGGTGGTCTTGAAGTAATGAGCTGCGGTGCTAACGTACCTTTTGCCGATGAAGAGATATTTATGGGCCCGATAGCTGAATATGCCGACAATCACACAGCAGTAATCCCTGATTTTATTGCAAACTGCGGTATGGCTCGCGTATTTGCCTATTTAATGAGTGCTGAGGCACAATTAACGGATGAGGCTATTTTCCACGATGCATCTAAAATCATTTTTGATGCCATGGCAAAAGTTCATCAGTTTAATCCCAAACCAACAGGGCTTATGAAAAAAGGCCTTGAAATTTCGTTGATTAACTTAGTATAATCACTCAACTGCGAGAATGAAAGACCTGATATACCAACAATTTTTGGGCAACCCGGTAGGCAATTACCTACTGTGTTTGGCCATACTATTGTTGGGATTTTTCATCCGCAACCTGATAAGTAAGGGCTTTAGCCGCTTGCTGTTCAAGTTCTTCCAAAAGTTTTCTAACCGTAAATTTTCAGAAGAGTTTGTCGGCTTGCTAAAAAGCCCTTTCAAACTTCTATTCGAACTGATATTGCTACATATAGCGTTTTACCCGTTGGTGCTTCCCAAATCGTGGAATATTGTCATCTACAAGGGCAAAAACTTTATGTACGTCATATCTACCCTTTACGAGCTGGCTCTGATAATATCCATTACATGGATATTATTACGCATGGTTGAGTTTATCTCACTAGTGCTTATGTCTCGTGCCATGCTTACTGAAGACAAGTCTGACGACCAATTGGTAGGATTCTTCAAAGAGCTCACAAAGTTCTTGGTTGTAGTGCTATCGCTGTTCTTCATCTTAGGGCTTGTGTTTCACGTAAACATAGCCGCTTTAGTAACGGGTTTAGGATTGGGAGGTTTGGCCATAGCACTTGCCGCACAAGAAACACTGGGCAATTTGCTGGCATCGTTTATTATCTTTTTAGATAAACCCTTCAAGGCGGGAGATTTGGTAAACGTATCAGAGATTACCGGAACCGTTGAAAAAGTAGGTTTCCGCAGCACCCGCATACGTACCTTAGATAAAAGCCTACTTACCGTTCCCAATAAAAAGATGATTGATGCCCCGCTAAACAATATCACCCTCAGCTCATTCCGCAGGGTAAGGTTTAGCCTAAAATTACTGTACAGCACCCGTGCCGAGCAGTTAAAGAAGATTTGCGACGAGATAAAAGCCGAACTGCAAAACCACGAATTGGTGGATGAAGATATTACTGTAAGGTTTACCGACTATGGTGAAAGCTCACTGGATATATTGGTGGTATTTTTTGTAAAAACCAACGAGTGGGATGTGATGATGGATGTACGAGAACGGTTAAACTATAAAGTGATGGAAATTGTAGAAAACAATGGCAGCGGTTTTGCCTATCCTACGCGCACTTTGTATTTGGATAAAAATTTCCCTAGTACTTGATTGGGCAGTTTTTTTTTTGTTGATTTGCAGCCCTCAAAAACAGCAATGTTTTTGCTTAATACGAGGCTCGGGGTGTAGCGCAGCCCGGTAGCGCACTTGCTTGGGGTGCAAGAGGTCGTGGGTTCAAATCCCGCCACTCCGACTTAAACATACTAACCCCAAAAATCCCATCACAAAACGATGGGATTTTTTGTTTTATACTATTTCATTTTGAACGATAGCGCATCCCGACTTAGGTCGGGAAGGTCGTGGGT